>NZ_BDLP01000172.1:0-9178 GCF_001950415.1 Roseomonas sp. TAS13 | reverse complement strand
GCGCGCGCACCTGCTGCTGGCCGATCGGCGAGCCAGGCACGCCGGAATTCCGCTTCTGCACGGCCGAGGCCGTGTCGGGCCGCCCCTATTGCGCCGAACACGCCTCGATCGCCTACGTGAAGGCGCGGGACCGGCGCGAGGATGCCGCCTGATCACTGCTTCGGTGCGGCACCGCTGACGGTCTTCTTCACCGCCGACACGCATTTCGGCCATGGCGGGGCGTTGGGTCTCTACCGGCGCCCCTTCCCCTCGGTCGCCGCGATGGATGCGGCCCTGGCCGCGCGCTGGAACGAGGTGGTCGGGATGGAGGACGAGGTCTGGCATCTCGGCGATTTCGCGCTGAACCGGTCCGTGGCGGAAGTGGCGGCCCTGCTGGATGGGCTGCATGGCAGGAAGCATCTCGTCACCGGCAACAATGACGGGCCCGCCGTCACGGAGCAGCCGGGCTGGGCCAGCATGGGGCCCTATGCGGAGATCGTGGTGGAGGATGTGCCGCTGGTGCTCTGCCACTATGCCTTCCGGACCTGGCGGAACATGCACAAGGGCTGGCGCAACCTGCACGGGCACAGCCATGGCCGGCTGAAGCCGCTGCCGCGCCAGACCGATGTCGGCGTGGATGCCTGGGATTTCCGGCCAGTGAACCTGGCGACGATCCTGGCGGCGGGCAGGTCCGGCGCCTGATCCGTCCGGATCAGCCCGGTTTGGCCGTGGTGGGCGGCGGTGCCCGGTCGGAGCGGCCCCGGCATCGGCCGCGAGAGCCGAAGGCACACGTTCGGAAAGGGCGACGTCAGCGGGGCTGGGAGGGCAGGGCGGCGAGCTGCTGCGCGATGGCGCCGGTGAAGGCGGCGGCCCCGGGCCAGCCGGTGATGCGGCCCACCACGCGCCGCCCCTGGAACAGGAAGAAGACCGGGATGCCGTGCAGGCCGAAGCGGGTGGCCATCTCCGGATCGTCATAGACGTTGTCGTGCAGCCAGCGCAGTTCCGGCCACTGGAAGCGTTCGGGCCGTGTCAGCATGGCCGCCTTGGCGATGTCGCAGTTGGGGCAGTCGCGGCCCCAGAGGAAAAGCAGCGCCAGGTGCTGCGGCACCTCCTCGGCCAGCACGGCATCCAGCCTGTCATGGGTGACGGGCCGCATGGGGAAGCACGCGAAGAAATCCGGATGCGCGGTGTCGATCATGCCGGTTCCCCGCCCCGTGCCGCCTTGCGGGCATCCGCCAGGGCGAGGAGGCGCAGCGAGGAGGCCAGCGGCATGCCGGTCTCCGTGCGCGCCGCATCGACCTCGGCCACCAGGCGGGCAAGGGGCAGGCTGCGCCGGTGGGCCATGCCCTCCAGCGCTGTCCAGAAATCGGGCTCCAGCGCGACGGAGGTGCGATGCCCCGCCAGGCTGAAGGAACGTTTCAACAGATGCCGCATCGGCCTCGTTTCGGAATGTCCGTCGGGATGTGGGATCAGCCCCTGGCGCCGGAAAGGCCGGAGCCGGCATGGATCATGTCCCCCGGCCGCACCCGCTGGCCAAAGCCAGCTTCATCGGCAGGGAGCATCGAACTCAATTCATGCGGGTCCAGAGCGCCTTGCCGAAGCCGCGAGCATCCAAGTCCTGCACCGTGCCCACCACTTCGGCGCGGCCGTTGCGGCAGCGCCATTCATAGGGCGTGTCGTGGCCGGTCGCGACCATGGGGATCGAGTCGGAAGCGGGGTTCTCCCGGCAGAACGCCTCCGCCCCGGCATTCTCGCGCCGCTGGTCCAGCTTGTCGCAGGGCAGGTTGGCGCCGGTGAAACAGGCATAGAGATGCCCGTCCATGCAGCGATAGTGCGACTGGGCCTGCAACAGAGCCTCGTCCGGCTTCGTCGTGCCGCCGGGGAAGCTCTTGCGCCAGGCACGCAGGAAGCCGTCGCGCAGGGAAGGATCATAGCCCCGGACCGTATCGTCGTCGCCGATCCGGGCGCAGCGGGCGGCCGGGCCGGAGGGTTCCGCCGACCCTGCGGCCTGTGTCGCCAGGGGAAGGTTCAGCAGGACGGCGGCGGCCAGCAGGGCGCCGGCCATTCCTGGGGGTATCGCCCGGCCCACCGGGTTCACCGTCCGAACCTGTCCTCGCATCCCGCCCCTCCGGTGCCTCGCTGTCTCATCTTGGGGGTGATCCATGGCTCGCGGGGCACCTCGGGGCGGGCAAAACACCGTGAGCCTCCCCCATGGGAGCGGCGCTGGTGGAGATGGCTCAGGACTGGTTGGAGTAGGTCGAGATCTCGATCAGGTTGCCATCCGGGTCCCGGCAATAGACCGAGGTGATGGGCCCCAGCGCGCCGTATTTCGGCGCCGGCCCGTCCAGCACGGTCACACCGCATTCGCGCAGATGCGCCGCGATGTCCTCGCCCGAGACGGCGACAACGAAGCAGAGGTCCTGCACGCCCGGGGTCGGGTTGTGCCCCGTCTCCCAGTCCTCCGCCGAGGCATCCACGGGGCGCAGGTTGATCTTCTGGCCGCCGAAGCGCAGCGCGGTCCGGTTCTTCGGGCCGAAGGCTTCCCGCTCCATGCCCAGCACGCGCTGGTACCAGGAGGCGCTGGTCTCCAGGTCGCGGCAGGTGATGACGAGGTGGTCGAGCCGGTCCACGGCGAAGCGCATGGGTCAGAGTTCCTCGAACAACAGATGGGGCCGTCGATCCGGCCTGCGATACCCGCCCGCCCGATGAAGGAGGGGCGACGATAATCCGGCATCGCGCGACGGAACACCCGCCGGCCGGGCCGGCGGGCATGGCGAGGCGATCAATCGAAGGCGATCTGCGTCTTGATGACCTCGGGCCGCCCTTCCGCCGCGAATTCGAAGGCCTCCACCGACTGCTCGAAGGGGAAGGTGCGGGAGATCAGCGGCTTCACGTCGATCTTGCCGGAAGCCAGCAGCGCCACCGCGCGCGGGAAGACATGGGCGTAGCGGAAGACGTTCTCGATCCGCAGCTCCTTCACCTGCGCCGCGCTGACGTCGAAGGGGACGGGACCCGGCGGGATGCCGACCAGCACCAACGCGCCGCCGGGGCAGGCGAGGTCCATCATCCCGGCGAAGGCGCGCGGGCTGCCGCTGGCCTCGAAGACCACGTCGGCGCCCCAGCCATCGGTGAGGGCGCGGACCTTCTCCGCCGCATCCTCCCGCGCGACGTTCACCGGGTGGATGCCGGCATAGCGGCCGGCGATCTCCAGCTTCTCCGCCTGCACGTCCGTCACCACCACCGAGGCGCAGCCGGCAGCCAGGGCGGCGAGGGCGGTCATCATGCCGATCGTCCCGGCGCCCAGCACCACCGCCACCTGCCCGGGGGCGATGCGCGCCTTCACCGCCGCCTGAATGCCGACGGCCAGAGGCTCGACAAAGGCACCCTCGGCGAAGCTGACATTGTCCGGCAACCGGAAGGTCAGGTTGGCGGGATGCACCACCTCCGGCGCCAGGCAGCCATGGACCGGCGGCGTCGCCCAGAAGCGCACGGCGGGGTCAAGGTTGTAGAGGCCCTGGCGCGCGGCGCGCGAGGTCCAGTCCGGGATGCCGGGCTCCATGCAGACGCGGTCGCCGGGCTTCAGGTTCGTGACCCTGGCGCCGACCTCCGTCACCACGCCGCTGGCCTCGTGGCCGAGCACCATCGGCTCTCGCACCACGAACTGGCCGATGGCGCCGTGCAGGTAGTAGTGCAGGTCGCTGCCGCAGATGCCGACGCATTTCACGGCGATCCGTACATCCTCCTCGCCCAGCCTGTCGGGCAGGTCGATGTCACGCAGGCGCAGCTCGTGCTGCCTTTCCAGAACCAGGGCGCGCATGGCGGGTCTCCGTTTCCTTTGCGCCGATGTTGGCGCCAGGACGGCGGGGCGTCCAGCGGGGGGGACGGCCGTGCCCAGCCTCCGGGGCCGGCTGCGTAGCGCTTCAGGGCCTCGGCACGGTGAACTGCTCCGCCACCACCTTCTGGGCCTTCTCGCGGCTCGGATAGGGGCCGGAAACCAGGTCGCCCTGGTCATCCAGCACGTACCAGCCGGGGCCGTTGAAACGGACCGCCCGCGACACATGCTCGCCTGCCACGCTCTCCAGGTAACGGACTTCCACAGCACAGCCTCCTGCCAGGATGGCGTGGCACCGTTCCCCGGTGGAGAAGTGCCGCGCCCGGCTCCGGAACGGAAAAGGGCGCGACGGCGTTTCCGCCGCCGCGCCCTTTTCGGAGCCTGCCTTCCGGGAGGGGAGGGGCCTTACTCCAGCCCCTCGTAGAAGTCGTTGCCCTTGTCGTCCACGACGATGAAGGCCGGGAAGTCCACCACCTCGACCTTCCAGACCGCCTCCATGCCGAGCTCCGGATATTCCAGCACCTCGACCTTCCTGATGCAGTCCTGCGCCAGCCGGGCGGCGGGGCCGCCGACCGAGCCGAGATAGAAGCCGCCATACTGCTTGCAGGCATTGGTGACGGCCTTGGAGCGGTTGCCCTTGGCCAGCATCACCAGCGACCCGCCCGCGGCCTGGAAATTCGCCACATAGCTGTCCATGCGCCCGGCGGTGGTGGGGCCGAAGGAACCGGTGGGCATGCCCTCGGGCGTCTTGGCAGGGCCGGCGTAATAGACGGGGTGGTCCTTGATGTACTGCGGTAGGCCCTCGCCCCGGTCCAGCCGCTCCTGCAGCTTGGCATGGGCGATGTCGCGCGCCACCACGATGGTGCCGGTCAGCGAGACGCGGGTCTTCACCGGGTGGCGGCTCAGCTCGGCGCGGATCTCGTCCATCGGACGGCCGAGGTCGATCTTCACCACCTCGCCGCCCAGGGCCTCGTCCGTGTGCTCCGGCAGGTACTTCGCCGGATCGTGCTCCAGCTCCTCCAGGAACACGCCCTCGGCGGTGATCTTCGCCTTGATCTGGCGGTCGGCGGAGCAGGAGACGCCGATGCCGATGGGCAGCGAGGCACCATGGCGCGGCAGGCGGATGACGCGCACGTCGTGACAGAAATACTTGCCGCCGAACTGGGCGCCAATGCCGATGTTCTGCGTCAGCTTGTGGATCTCGGCCTCCAGCTCCCGGTCGCGGAAGCCGTGGCCCGTGCGGTCGCCCTTCTCCGGCAACTCGTCCAGGTACTTGGTGGAGCCGAGCTTCACCGTCTTGAGGTTGGCCTCGGCCGAGGTGCCGCCGATCACGATGGAGAGGTGGTAGGGCGGGCAGGCGGAGGTGCCGAGCGTCCTGATCTTCTCTTCCAGGAAGGCGAGCAGCTTGGGCTTGTTCAGCACCGCGCGCGTCTGCTGGTAGAGGAAGGTCTTGTTGGCCGATCCGCCGCCCTTCAGCACGAACATCAGGTGGAACTCGTCCGCATGGTGCTCGCCGGGGCTGGCGTAGATGTCGAACTGGACGGGGAGGTTGTTGCCGGTGTTCACCTCCTCGAACATCGAGAGGGGCGCCATCTGCGAATAGCGCAGGCTGGTCTCGGTATAGGTGCGGAACACACCATAGGAGAGCGCCTCCTCCTCGTCACCCTCGACCCAGACGCGCTGGCCCTTCTTGCCGAAGACGATGGCGGTGCCGGTGTCCTGGCACATGGGCAGGATGCCGCCAGCGGCGATGTTGGCGTTCTTCAGCAGGTCCAGCGCCACGAAGCGGTCGTTCGGGCTGGCCTCGGGATCGTCGAGGATCCTGCGGAGCTGCGCCAGATGCGCCGGCCGCAGCAGGTGCGAGACATCGTGGCAGGCGGCGAAGGCCAGGTCCTCCAGCACCTTCTCCGGGATGGAGAGGATGCGCTTGCCGTTCGCCTCGATGGTCTTCACGCCCTCGATGGGCAGGCGGCGGTAGCGGGTCCTGTCCTCGCCGAGTGGCAGGAGCGGGCTGTAGCGGAAATCCTTGCTCCGCTGCGACACCGGCATGCCGGCATCGGCCTCGGCGCCGGAGGAGGCGTCGGGCGAGGGGGTGGTCAGAACGTCGGTCACTTTTTGCTCTCCGGGCAGAAGGGAGAAGAACGCGTTTTTCCACGCTCTACTCCACCCATCCCGGGCACGCTACCGTCGCGGGCAAGCGCATTTCCCTGGCCGCGGGCGGCGGCGGGGCATCCGGACCCTGTGCCCGGAGAAATGGTGCCCTTGCGATGGCAGTCATGCGGCAGGGCGCGGCCAGGCTCTCGCCGGGGATGGGGCGGAAAGGCGGGGGTGCCCGCCCGGCTCAGCCCCGGGGGCTAATCCCGGCCGCTGGGGCGCCGGCGGAAGGCATCCAGGCTGACCACCTCGGCCGGGCCGGAAGGCGGCGGCGGGGCCTCGGGCTCGGCAGGACGTGCCTCGGCGGGGGGCAGCAGGCTCGGCTCCTCGGGCATTTCCCCGACGCCTTCCGGCGGGTTGAAGCGCAGCCCGACCCGCACATGCGGGTCCAGGAAGCCGATCAGGGCATCGAAGGGGATGACCAGCGTGGAGGGCGTGCCGCCGAAGCTGAGGCCGACGGAGACCTGCCGGGCCTCGCGGTCCACCTTCAGGTCCCAGAACTGGTGCTGCAGCACCACCGTCATCTCCTGCGGATACTTCGCCCGCAGATGGCCCGGCACGACCGTGCCGGGAGCGTCGGTCCGGAAGCTGAGGTAGAAGTGATGCTCCCCGGGCAGCCCGTGTTCCGCCGCGTGTTCGAGGGCGCGCAGCGCGACCTCGCGCATGGCGTCCTCGGTCCAGCGGTCATAGGGCAGCAGACTCTCGGCCAGGGGGGGCTGGTCACTCATGTCACGGTCAATCCTGTTGCCCCGGATTTTAGGAACGATGGCGGGATGGCGCCAGTGGGCAGGATTGGCAAGGCCCACGGAAGCGGAGAACGCATCGGGGAAGGCCAAAAAGAAGATAAGTGGGGGGATTCTGTTGCCCCGTTCCCCCCGGACGGCGCTTACCTATTTAGGCAGCGAGCGCCACAGCCTCGCGGCTGTTATCGTTGGCACTTATGAATTAGCCCGATAACGGCGGTACAATGCCGGGCAAAAGACAGGGCTTTACCATGCGCGTCGAACCTGTTTCGCCCCCATCCTGCCCCGAACGACCTCGGGGGATCGAATGGTGGAGGCGCCGGGCACTGCCCCCGGGTCCGCAACACTTATTCCACCTGCCGTTTATCGCCATAGCCACCCGAAGGTGAGCAACACCCATATAGGCGATCCCGTGACGGAAATCGAGGGGCTGCCCACCACGACTTGCCGCGTCCTTTCCCAGGGTTCCATCCTCTCCGCCGGCGCCACAGAGCGCCCGCGAACGAGGGAGGACGAACATGCGAGGGATCACGAGCCGGCGCCGGTTGCTGGCGGCTTCCGCCATGGGTGCCGCATGGAGTGCCATGGGCTGGCCCGGCGGCGCCCGGGCGGCAGAGGAGAACCGCTCCTTCGATTCCGCAGGGGTGAAGATTCGCTACATCGAGGCGGGGCAGGGCGATCCGGTCATCCTGTTGCACGGCTACACGGACGACATCCAGGGGCAATGGGTGCGGACCGGCATCTTCCCGGCCCTGGCGCGGGGCTACCGCACCATCGCCCTCGACGCGCGCGGCCACGGGCTGTCCGGCAAGCCGCATGACCGTTCCGCCTACGGGCCGGAGATGGGCTACGACATCACGCGGCTGATGGACCACCTGTCGATCACCAAGGCCCATATCGTCGGCTACTCCATGGGCGCGCATGTGGTGGCGCAGCTCCTGACCACGCGGCCGGAGCGCTTCGTCACTGCGACCCTGGGCGGCGCCTCGGGCCGGCGGAACTGGAGCGAGGAGGACCAGAAGCGCGTCGATACCGAATCCGCCGAGATGGACGAGGGACTCCTGACGTCGCAGATCCTGCGCCTCTGGCCCCGGGACCAGCCGCCGCCGACCGAGGCGCAACTGCGGGAGCGTTCGGCCCAGGCCCTGGCGGGCAAGGACCCGAAGGCCCTGGCGGCGGTGCGGCGTTCCAACCCCGACCAGGTGGTGACCGAGGCGCAGATGCGCGCCGTCACCGTGCCGGTGCTGGGGATCGTCGGGACGAACGACCCGTACCTCAAGGATTTCGAGCGGCTGAAGGCCGTGATGCCGCAGCTGGAACTGGTGACCATCCCCGGCGCCAGCCATGGCACCGCGCCAGGTCGGCCGGAATTCATCGCCGCGCTGGAGGCCTTCCTGAAGGCGCATCCGGCCGCCCGCGCCGGGTGATCCTGGCGGCCGGTCTGCCATTCGGCAGCGTTATGGCGCCGCGGCTTCGGCCATTCTAGAACGGCCCGGAACTGCGGCATGTCCGCGCGTTGATGGGGGACAGGGCATGGCGCTGACGGAGCGGCAGCAGGCGGAACTGGCGGAAGCGCGGGCCCAGCGGCACGAGACGCGCCGCCCCACCGTCCCGGCGCTGGAGGCGATGCTCTTCGAGGCGCTGCCGGTGCTGGACCACGGCTTCGTCCGGGTGGTGGACTACATGGGCGACGACGCGGCGGTGGTGCAGGCCGCCCGCGTCTCCTATGGCCGCGGCACGCGCGCGGCGAACGAGGACCGGGGGCTGATCCGCTACCTGATGCGACACCGGCACTCCACGCCCTTCGAAATGTGCGAGATCAAGCTGCATGTGAAGCTGCCGATCTTCGTCGCCCGGCAGTGGATCCGGCACCGCATGGCCAATGTGAACGAGTATTCCGCCCGCTACTCGGTGCTGGACCGGGAGTTCTACATCCCCGAGCGCGGCGCCCTGGCCGCCCAGTCCGCCAGCAACCGCCAGGGCAGGGGAGACATCCTGGGCGGGGAGGAGGCGGAGCGCGTCCTCGCCCTGCTGCGCGAGGATGCCGGGCGGAACTACGACCACTACATCGAGATGCTGAACGAGAGCGAGGGCGGGCAGGTGCTCGATCCCGCCCGCCAGGGGCTGACGCGCGAGCTGGCGCGGATGAACCTGACGCTGAACGCCTACACGCAGTGGTACTGGAAGGCGGATCTCCACAACCTGTTCCACTTCCTCTCGCTGCGCGCCGATGCCCATGCGCAGTACGAGATCCGCGTCTATGCCGAGGCCATCCTGCGCGCGGTGGAGGCCTGGGTGCCGCTCTGCGCCGAGGCCTTCCGCGACTACCGCCTGGGCGCGGTGACGCTGTCGTCGCGGATGCTGGAGGTGGTGCGCGCCATGCTGGACGGGCAGGAGCCCACGGCCGAGGCGGCCGGTCTCAGCAAGCGCGAATGGCGGGAGCTGATGGCGGTGCTCGGCCGCGCATGAG
>NZ_BDLP01000171.1:0-9284 GCF_001950415.1 Roseomonas sp. TAS13 | reverse complement strand
GTAGATGTGATCAAGAGACAGGCTGCCACAGATCCGTGTGGCAGCCGAGCGAGGTGACCTCGCTGGCCGCGGTGCCGCAGAGCCGGTGGGCCCAGTATTGCGGATAGGGCAGGACCGCGGCGGTGCGGGCGAAGGTCGCGGGCAGGCGGCGCTGCACGAAATGGATCTGCCGCCCCAGGTTGAGGCCCGCCGGCAGGGAGGGGGACAGGGTCGCCGCGAAGGGATCGCGCAGGGCCTCATAGGCCGCGTCCTCGCCCGCCAGGGCCGGGTCCTCGTAGTCGGGCGCCAGCAGGGGCTCGCCCGCCGCGTCGAGCAGCACGGCCGCCGTGCCATGCGCCACGGGCAGGATGGCGGCGATGCGATGGCGTTCCGGCAGGCCGGACAGGGACCGCAGCAGCCAGTCCTCCAGCCCGGCCAGGTCGAGCTGGCGCAGCGGGCCGCCCCCGCAAGGCGCGTTGGGCTTCTGCCGGAGGGCGATTTCCTCGCCGCCCAGCGGGTCGAGCAGCACCAGCTTGGCGTTGCTCTTGCCGATATCGAGCACGGCCAGCAGCCGGCCCGGGGTCCATCCGCCAAGGGGGTATGCGCCGGACATGGGGCTCAGTCCATGTGGAACATCAGGGGCAGGGGCTCGGCAAGCGGGGCGCCGCCGGCATCCGTGGCCATGATGTCCGCCATGTGCCGCCACCAGCGGCGCATCACCTCCTTCTCCGGCAACTGGTCGGCGCGGTGGTCCGGGGCGCGCCGCATCACTGCGAAGAGGCTCCGCGTCGGTTCGTGCAGGAAGATGCTGTAGTCGCTGATGCCGGATGCCCGCAGCAGGGCGGTGAGTTCCGGCCAGATCGCGTCGTGCCGCGCCTTGTAGGCGGCCGCCTGCCCGGGGTCGAGCTGCATCCGGAAGGCGATCCTGCCGCCGCCCCGCGCGGCGGATGGCCCAGCGCATGGGTTTCCGGGGCGGATTGCCGCCCCCGCGCCGTCCTTCATGGTTCCACTCCCTGTTCCTGGCGGCCGCTCTGCCGGCGGCCTGCCCCTTCGCCGGTCGCCGGCGGCTAGGCCACCCGCCTGATCCCGTCCTCCTGGCCCGGCTCCGCCTGGATGATCTCGATGCCCAGGGCCCGGAACGGCTCCAGCTCCTCCGGACGCGCTTCCCAGTCGGTGATCAGCGTGCCGATCCGCCCCGGCTCCACCACGATCATCGAGGATTGCTGGCGCAGCTTGCGGCTGTCGGCCAGCACCACCACCGTCTCGGCGCTGGCCATCAGCCGGATCTGCGACTGCACGATCAGCGGGTCGTTCTCCATCAGGCCGAAGCGGTTCAGCCCGTAGCAGGAGGTGAACATCCGCTCGCCCCGGAAATGCCGTGCCACGTCGCTCTCGAAGGGGCTGAGCACGATCCCTTGCTCGCGGTAGACGGGGCCGCCGGGCAGGGTGATGCGGTTGCGGCTCTGCGCGACGAGATGGCTGGCGAGCGGGAAGGAGCTGGTCAGGATGTCCAGGCTCATCCCTTCCAGGAACTCCGCCAGGCAATAGGTGGTGCTGCCGGCGCCGATGATGACGCTCTCGCCGCGCCGCATCAGGCCGGCGGCCACGCGCGCGATGGCGCGCTTCTGCGGCGCCTGCACCTCCTGGCTGACGGCGAAGGGGCGGCCGACCAGCTGTGGCTGGTAGCGCGGCTCCAGCGCCTCCACGCCGCCGCGCACGCGGCGGATCTCGCCGCGCTCGGCCATGGCCACGATGTCGCGGCGGATGGTGGCCTCGGAGGCGCCGAGCAGGTCGCAGAGGTCGGTCACGCTGACCACGCTGCGTTCCTCCGCCGTCTTGAGGATCAGCCGCTGACGTTCCCGCTCCAGCACCCGCCGGTCCTTCCCTGGGAGGTCGAGCGGACAGCTAAGGGCGCGGCCGGAAGGGCGTCAAGGGCGTTCGATCAGAATCGGTCGGTTTAGATTGGACTTGATCGTTTATGATCGATATGGAAGCCTGCATCCGGAAGCGGGCCGACAACCGCGTCCAGGGAGGCACCATGAACACCGTCACCCCCATCGCTCCCCTGCTGGAGAACCGCTGGGACGCCGCGCATGCCGCGACCCTGGCGCCGGAAGAGCTGCTGCTCTACCGCTCGAACCTGCTTGGCTCCGACAAGCGCGTCACCAACTACGGCGGCGGCAACACCTCCTCCAAGATCCCGATGCGCGACCCCCTGACGGGCGAGACGGTGACGGTGCTCTGGGTGAAGGGCTCGGGCGGCGACATCGGCACGATGAAGCTGGACGGCTTCGCCACGCTCTACCAGGACCGCCTGCTGCGGCTGCAGGACCTCTACCGGGGGGCGGAGCGGGAGGATGCGATGGTGGGCCTCTATCCCCACCTGACCTTCGGCCTGAACCCGCGCGCCACCTCGATCGACACGCCGCTGCACGGGCTGATCCCCTGGCCGCATGTCGATCACGTCCATCCGGACGCGATCATCGCCATCGCCGCCTCGGCCGACAGCCGGCGCCTGACGCAGGAGATCTTCGGCGACACGATCGGCTGGATTCCCTGGCGCCGCCCGGGTTTCGAGCTGGGCCTGTGGCTGCAACGCTTCGTGGCGGAGAACCCCAAGGCGAAGGGCGCGATCCTGGAAGCGCACGGGCTCTTCACCTGGGGCGGGACGCAGCGGGAATGCTACGAGACCACGATCGGCACGATCAACCGGGCGATCGAATGGCTGGCGCTGCAATCCCGGGGGCGCCCCGCCTTCGGCGGCGGAAAGGTGGCCGCGCGGCCACGCGAGGAACGCCGGGCCCTGGCGGCGGCGCTGATGCCCCGGATCCGTGGGCTGGTCGCGGGGCGCGACCATGGCGGCGCCACGCCCACCCGCATCGGGCATTTCGACGACAGCCCGGCGGTGCTGGAATTCGTGGGCTCGCAGGCCCTGGCGGAACTGGCGCCGCTGGGCACCTCCTGCCCCGACCATTTCCTGCGCACCAAGATCGCGCCGCTGGTGCTGGATTTCGATCCGGCGCGCGAGGGGCTGGAGGAGTTGCTGCCGCGGCTGGAGCCGGCCATCGCCGCCTATCGCGAAACCTACGCCGCCTATTACGAACGCTGCCGGCGCCCGGACAGCCCGGCGATGCGCGACCCGAATCCTGTGGTCTATCTGGTGCCGGGTGTGGGCATGATCACCTTCGCCGCCGACAAGGCGACGGCACGCATCGCGGGCGAGTTCTACGCCAACGCCATCAACGTGATGCGCGGCGCCTCCGCGGTTTCCACCTATCGCGGCCTGCCGGAACAGGAAGCCTTCGACATCGAGTACTGGCTGCTGGAGGAGGCGAAGCTCGCTCGAATGCCGAGGCCGAAGGCACTGGCCGGCAAGGTGGCGCTGATCACCGGCGGCGCAGGCGGCATCGGCCTGGCCACGGCGCGCCGCCTGGCGGATGAGGGCGCCTGCATCGTGCTCTGCGACATCGACCGCGACGCGCTGGCGGAGGCCGAGGCGGCGTTGCGCCGCAGCCATGGCGCCGATGCCGTGGCCTCGGCCTGGGTGGACGTGACGCGGGAGGAAGCGGTCCAGGCCCTCTATGCCGAGGCCGCGCTGGCTTTCGGCGGCATCGATATCTGCGTCTCCAATGCCGGCATCGCCTCCGCCGCGCCGATCGAGGAAACGAGCCTGGAACTCTGGGACCGCAACCTCTCGATCCTCGCCACCGGCTATTTCCTGGTGACGCGGGAGGCCTTCCGGCTGATGCGGGTGCAGGGCACGGGCGGCTCCATCGTGCTGGTGGCCTCCAAGAACGCCATGGTGGCCTCGCCGGGCGCCTCCGCCTATTGCGTCGCCAAGGCCTCGGAACTGCACCTCGCCCGCTGCCTCGCGCTGGAAGGCGCGCCGCACGGCATCCGCGCCAATGTGGTGAACCCGGATGCGGTGCTGCGCGGCTCGCGCATCTGGCAGGGGGAATGGGGCGACCAGCGCGCCGCCTCCAACCGGACGACGCGGGAGGATCTGGAGAAGGTCTATATCGAGCGCTCGCTGCTCAAGCGCGGCGTTCATCCCGAGGACATCGCCGAGGCCATCGCCTTCTTCGCCGCGGAGGCGCGATCCGGGAAATCCACCGGCAACATCCTGAACGTGGATGCGGGCCACGCGCCTGCCTTCACGCGCTAGGCCGGAAGACGCGGAAGGGGGGGCGAGGGAATGAACCGGATCGCGAGAATCCGCCCGGTGGACGAGGTGTTCCGCGCGGAAAGCAACCGCGGGCTGGAGGCCGGGACGGCGCGCGACTATGACTGGCTGGGCGGCAAGCTGGCGGCGCGCGGCATCGATGTGGAGGCGGTGGCGGAGCGGCTGGCAGGCTTCGCGGTGGCGCTGCCCTCCTGGGGCACGGGCACGGGCGGCACGCGCTTCGCGCGCTTTCCCGGCGGCGGAGAGCCGGCCAGCCTGCGCGACCGGCTGGAGGATTGCGCCGTGGTGCAGGCGCTGACCGGGGCCACGCCCGGCGTCTCGCTGCACTTCCCCTGGGACGAGGTGGCGGACCATGCCGCGCTGCGCGCGGAGGCGGAGACGCTGGGCCTGTGCTTCGACGCGGTGAACTCGAACACCTTCCAGGACCATCCGGGTCATCCCGATCACCCTCTCTCCTATAAGTTCGGCAGCCTGTCGCACACCGACCCGGCGGTGCGGGCCCAGGCGGTGGCGCACAACATCGCCTGCATCCGCGCGGGCGAGGCGCTGGGCAGCAAGGCGCTGACGATCTGGATCGGCGACGGCGCCAACTTCCCCGGCCAGTCGAACCTGCGCGGGGCCTACGAGCGCTATATCGGCAGCGTGCGGCAGATCGCCGCCGCGCTGCCGCCGGACTGGTCGCTCTTCCTGGAGCACAAGCTCTACGAGCCCGCCTTCTATGCCACGGTGATCCAGGACTGGGGCTCCTCGCTGCTGGCGGCGCAGGAGATCGGGCCGCAGGCGCGCTGCCTCGTCGATCTCGGCCACCACGCGCCGAACGTGAACATCGAGATGGTCGTGGCGCGGCTGGTGCACGCGAAGCGCCTTGCCGGCTTCCACTTCAATGATTCCAAGTATGGCGACGACGACCTGGACAGCGGCTCGATCGATCCCTTCCGCCTGTTCCTGGTCTTCAACGAGTTGGTGGATGCCGGGGCGGCGGGGGCCTTCGACCGGCCGCCCGCCTACATGATCGACCAGTCGCACAACGTCACCGACCCGATCGAGAGCCTGATCGGATCGGCCATGGAGATCCAGCGCGCCTATGCCCAGGCGCTGCTGGTGGACCGCGCCGCGCTGGCCGCGCATCAGGAGGCGAACGACGCGCTGATGGCGCATCGCCTGCTGAAGCAGGCCTTCCAGACGGATGTCTCGCCGATCCTGGCCATGGTGCGGCAGCGCAGGGGGGCGGCGATCGATCCCATCTCGGCCTATCGCGCCAGCGGCTACCGCCAGGACCGCGCGGCGCGTCGGCCTATCCGGCAGGGCGGCGGGGGCGGGATCGTCTGACCGGCCGAGGGCCGCCGTGAAACGTTGCGACACGGCATCCACGGGCGCCCGCAGGCAACAGATCCCGCGCCGACACGTTCAAACGCCGTAATTCGCGGCGTGCTCCTCCTGTTTCGCCGCAGAACTTTCCAGAAGTTCATGAAGAGGAAAGCGGCGTCATGGCGAAGACAGTGGGCGACCAGGTCTGGGAACGGCTGCGCGAATGGGGGGTGCGCCGGGTTTTCGGCTACCCCGGCGACGGCATCAACGGGCTGATCGGCGGCCTCGCACGGCACAACAAGGTTCCGGATCGGAAGATCGACTTCGTCCAGGCGCGGCATGAGGAGATGGCGGCCTTCATGGCCGGTGCCCATGCCAAGTTCACCGGCGAGGTCGGCGTCTGCATCGCCACCTCGGGTCCTGGTGCGGTGCACCTGCTGAACGGGCTGTATGACGCGCGCGCCGACCATCAGCCCGTGCTGGCCCTGGTCGGGCAGCAGGCGCGCGCGGCCCTGGGCGGGCATTTCCAGCAGGAGATCGATCTCCAGTCCCTGTACAAGGATGTGGCGCGTGCCTTCGTGCAGACGGCGATGGTGCCGGAACAGGTCCGCCACCTGGTTGACCGCGCCATGCGCATCGCGATGGGCGAGCGCGCGGTCACGGCGCTGATCTTCCCCAATGACCTGCAGGACCTGCCGGCGGTCGAGGACCTGCCGCGCGCGCACGGGATCGTGCCCTCCGGCAGCGGCTATTCCGCCCCGCGCGTCGTTCCCGGCGCGGCGACGCTGGAACGGGCGGCGGAGGTGCTGAACAGTGGCAGTAAGGTGGCCATGCTGATCGGTGCCGGCGCGCTGGAGGCCACCGACGAGGTGATCGCCGTGGCCGACAAGCTCCAGGCCGGGGCGGCCAAGGCGCTGCTGGGCAAGGCGGCCCTGCCGGACGACCTGCCCTGGGTCACCGGCTCCATCGGCCTGCTGGGCACGAAGCCGAGCTGGAACCTGATGCAGGGCTGCGACACGCTGCTGATGGTGGGCTCCTCCTTCCCCTATTCGGAGTTCCTGCCGAAGGAAGGCGCGGCGCGCGGCGTGCAGATCGACATGCAGGCGCGGAACCTCTCCATCCGCTACCCGATGGAGGTGAACCTGGAAGGCGACGCGGCGGCGACGCTGCGTGCGCTGCTGCCGATGCTGGAGCAGAAGACCGATACCTCCTGGCGCGACACGATCGCCAAGGATCTCGCCAGCTGGTGGGACACGCTGAAGGACCGGGCGATGCAGCCGGCCGATCCGATCAACCCGCAACGCATCTTCTGGGAGCTGTCGCCGCGCCTGCCGGACGGGGTGATCATCACCGGCGATTCCGGCTCCCATACCAACTGGTACGCGCGCGACGTGAAGATGCGGCGGGGCATGATGGCCTCGCTGTCCGGCGGCCTCGCCACGATGGGCTCGGGCATGCCCTATGCCATCGGCGCCAAGTTCGCCCATCCGCGCCGCCCGGTCCTGGCCATCTGCGGCGACGGCGCCTTCCAGATGAACGGCATGGCCGAGCTGATCACCGTCGCCAAGTACTGGAAGGAGTGGGAATCGCCGCAGTTCGTCGCCATGGTCCTGAACAACCGCGACCTGAACCAGGTGACCTGGGAGCAGCGGGTGATGGAGGGCGATCCGAAGTACCTGGCGTCGCAGGACATCCCCGACGTCGCCTATGCCCGCTTCGCCGAGATGATCGGGCTCAAGGGCATCGAGGTGCACGACCCGGAGAAGATCGGCGCGGCCTGGGAGGAAGCCTTTGCCTCCGACCGCCCGGTGGTGGTGGAATTCCGGGCCGACGGCAACGTGCCGCCGCTGCCGCCGCACATCACGATGAAGCAGGCGCTGGCCTTCACCCGCTCGATGGCGGGCGAGCCGGAACTGGGCAGCGTGATCAAGGACACCTTCCGACAGGTCGCCAGCTCGGTCCTGCCGCACCGGTCGTGAGCCGGCTGCGCGGGCAGGCCCCGGTCGGGGCGGTGTCGGCCTCCGCCTACACCATCCCGACGGACCGGCCCGAGGCGGACGGCACCATCGCCTGGGACCGCACCACCCTGGTCCTGGCGGAGGTGGAGGCCGGGGGCGAGCGGGGGCTGGGCTATACCTATGCGGACGCCGCCGCCGCAGGGCTGGTGCGGGGCGTTCTGGCGGAGGCGTTGCGGGGCCGGGACGCCATGGACCTGCCCGCCGCCTGGGAGGCAATGGTCCGGGCGGTGCGCAACATCGGGCGGGAGGGGGTGGCGGCCTGCGCCATCTCCGCCCTTGATGCCGCGCTCTGGGACGCCAAGGCGAAGCTGCTGGGCCTGCCGCTGGTGACGTTGCTGGGCGCCGCGCGGCGGGAGGTGCCGGTCTATGGCAGCGGCGGCTTCACCACCTATCCCGACGAGGTGCTGCGCGACCAGCTCGCCGGCTGGGTGGAGCGGGATGGCTGCCGCTGGGTGAAGATGAAGATCGGCACCCATCCGGAGCAGGACCCGCACCGCGTCGCCGTGGCGCGCGAGGCGACCGGCAAGGCCGGCCTCTTCGTGGATGCCAATGGCGCCTTCACCGCGAAGCAGGCCCTGGCGGTCGCGCATCGCTGCGCCATGGAGGCAGGCGTCGCCTGGTTCGAGGAACCGGTGTCCAGCGACGATCTGGACGGGCTGCGCCTGGTGCGGCAGGGCGGGCCGCCGGGCCAGGAGATCGCGGCCGGGGAATATGCCTACGATCCCGCCTATGTGCGCCGGATGCTGGTGGCGGGCGCCGTGGACGTGATGCAGGCCGATGCCAGCCGCTGCCTCGGCATCACCGGCTTCCTGCGTGCCGCCGCGCTCTGCGAGGGGTTCCACACCGATCTCTCGGGGCATTGCGCGCCGGCCCTGCACCTGCACGCCGCCTGCGCCGCCCCGCGCCTGCGCCATCTCGAATGGTTCCACGACCATGTGCGGATCGAGGCGATGCTCTTCGATGGCGTACCCGTGCCGCTGGACGGCGCCATCGCGCCCGACCTGTCGCGGCCGGGGATGGGGCTCGCCTTCCGGCGGGCCGATGCCGCCCGCTATCTCGTCTCCTGACCGCCGAGCCCTCCAGGAAGGAACGCGCATGATCCGGTTGAAAACCCGCGCGGGCCACGGTTTCCCCCGGATGCCGCCAGGGGGCGGTGCCCTTGCCCGCCTGTGGCCGCCTCGCCCGCCTGCCATGCACGAAAGGCGCTTGCACGCCGCCCGGCACCTGCATGGCGGGGCCGCCGTCCTGGCCTTGGCCGTGCTGGGCGACAGCGGTATCGAGCACTACCGCGGCTCCTTCCGGAACAAGGCCATGGTCACGCCGCTGCTGACCGCCAGCGTCTCGCTCCTGTCCGCCCTGCACGGGCTGGCGGACCAGAGGCCCCTGCCGCACCGGCTGCGCAACGCGGTGCATGGGCTGGCGGCGCTGACCGGCCTGATCGGGACAGGCTTCCATGTCTACAATGTCCTCAAGCGCCCTGGCCGACTGAGCTTCGAGAACCTGTTCTACGGCGCGCCGCTGGGTGCCCCGGCCGCCATGCTGCTGTCCGGCGCGGTGGGGCTGGCGGCGGAACAGGTGCGGGAACAGCCGCTGGACCGGCTGGAAAGCCTCGGCCTGGAACGGCGGGAACCGCTCGGCGACCGCGAACTGGGCCAGGGCATCGCCGCGCTGGTGGCCGCCGGGCTGCTCGGCACCACGGCGGAGGCGGCGCTGCTGCATTTCCGGGGGAACTTCCAGAACCGCGCCATGTACCCTGTCTCTTGATCACATCTACGCACAGCTCCACCGTAAGGCGA
>NZ_BDLP01000170.1:0-9315 GCF_001950415.1 Roseomonas sp. TAS13 | reverse complement strand
GGGGAGAGGCGCCGCCTCTCACCCCGGACCCCCTCTCCGCCGGGGACCGAAGCCGGTCCCCGGACCCCGGGCCTGAGCTGGCTCTGCGTGGTGGCCGTCAGCCTGCGGCCTGATCCCCGGGAGCAGGTGGAAAGGCGGGGCTCCCGAAAAGAAAAACACCTGTCCGCTCTCATGGCACCGGCAGTCCGCCGGAGAGCCAGGCTCTCCGGCGCGATCCGGCGTCAGCGAGCACCAACTCATCGGGTCCAGGGCCCGCAGGGTCCTGGCGGATAGGGGGTCCGGGGGAAAGGCAGCGCCTTTCCTCCGGGACAACGCGGCGTCAAACGTGAAACACGGCCCCGGCGGTCATGGCACCGGCAGGTCTGTCACCTCGGCCTCCACGCCGGCTTCGGCGGTGCCCAGGACGGTCAGGGCGTCGTTTTCCGGCACCACCTGTTCCAGGCGCAGGCTGGGCTTCGTCAGGGTCACGCGCAGCCCGCCGGTGAAGGCAGGGTCCGAGAGGCGGCGGCGCAGTTCGGCCATGGCACCGTCCGTCACGTCCTTCAGGTCATAGACGGCGATCTCGCTGATTCGTTCGCGCAGTTGCCGCTCGAAGATCAGCGTGGCCAGCGACCAGACCGTGCTGTCCAGGCTGCGGGCGAAGCGCAGGTCCTCCAGCCCGATCCGCGTGCCGCCCCGGCTCAGCACCGGGCGCGCCGAGAAGACCACCCGTCCCGTTGTGTCGGGCCAGAGGCCTGGCAGGTCCGCGCTGAAGCGCACCGCCAGGGCGATGGCGGGGGCGCTGGGATAGAGGAAGATCTCCTGCACCCGCAGGTGCGCCGTGCCCAGCGGCGTCTCGACGGGGATGTCGCGATGGCCGAATTCCCGCATCAGCCAGTCGCGGATCATGTCATAGCCGGCGCGCACCGGCACCGAGAGGCGCAGCCGCCCGTCGCGTTCGTTCCAGCGTTCCGGCAGGGCGTCGAGCGGCGGCAGGAAGCCCGGCGGCGCCGCATCCGGCTTGCGCGAGGCGATGCTGGTGCGGGCGCGCAGGCCCAGCACCACCCGCAGGCGCCCGGGCTCCACGACCAGTTCCGACAGACCCACCGATTGCGGCTGGATGCCGATCCAGAGCGGCGGGGCGGCGGGAAGCTGCACCCGGATATCGCGCGGCTGCCAGAGTTCCAGCGCCTGCCGCCGGATGGTGCCGCAGGGCACCAGCCTGGCAAGCTGTTCCGGCAAGCCGTGCAGCGCCGCCTCGATCTGCGCCCGGACGCGTTCCTCGATGCCGATCCAGACGCCGCCGAGGATCTCCAGCCGCGGACTGCGGGTCCAGCGGTAGTCCACCGCCATGTCCACCGCGGGACACCAGCCGCGGTCGAGGGTCAGGCCCAGATCCGCCTGCACCATGGCGGCGGCGTCGATCTTCTTCTCGTCGAGCGACAGGAACTCCGCCAGGCCGCCGCCGAGCCCCACGGAGCCGGACACCGAGAGCGGCACCTGGACCCGCAGCCGTCCCCCGGCCTCCGAAAGGGTGAAGCGCCCCTCGCGCCGGATCACCAGGTCGTAGCGCGTGCCGGCATCCGCCGCGCTCGCCTGGCGGAACTCGGCCGGCACGGCGCGATCGGCGGCCTGGCGCAGCAGGTCGAAGGGCAGGCGCAGTTGCAGGGCGACGGCGCTCTCCTGTGCCGGCAGGTCCAGTTGGGCGGCGCGGCGCTCCGGCTCGCTGGCCAGCAGCAGATCCCGGTCCCGCAGCCAGACGATCCCGCCCGCGAAGACGAGGAGGAGCAGCGCCGCCGCCAGCACCCGCACCAGCCATCGCCGCCGCACGGCGCCTGCCGTTCTGTCCCCCGCCACGGTCAGCGCGGCGGACGCGGCCGGGGCAGCGCTTCGGGGAGGCTTCGCATCACTTCTCCCGGGCCTCGTTCCGCTGGGCGCGCGGGCCGAAATGCTCCGTCAGGAAGTCGATCAGGGCGCGGGTCTTGGGGACCGGCAGATGGCCCGGCGGCTGCACGGCATGGAGGACGAGTTCCCGTCCCCGGAATTCCGCCATCACCTCCACCAGCCGCCCGTCCCGGATCGCCGCCTGCGCCAGGTTCAGCGGTAGCAGGCAAAGGCCGGCACCATCCAGCGTCGCCTGCATCAGCACATCCACGTTGTTGACGGTGAAGCGGCTGGTCACCGGCACGGACACCGCGCCGTCCGGTCCCTCGAAGCTCCAGGTCTGCCAGGCCGTGCCGATCAGGTGCAGGCAGGCATGCCGCGCCAGGTCGGCCGGGTGGCGGGGCGTGCCGTGCTGTTCCAGATAGGCGGACGAGGCGCAGAGGACCATCCGCGAGGTGGTGATGCGGCGCGAGATCAGGCTGGAATCGGGCAGGCGCCCGACCCGCAGCACGAGGTCGTAGCCTTCCTCTACCAGATCCACGACGCGGTCCGTCAGCACCAGTTCCAGTTCGATCTCCGGATAGCGGGCGAGGAAGGTGCTGACGAGAGGGGCGAGGTAGTGCTGGCCGAAGGAGACCGGCGCGTTCACCCGCAGGCGGCCGCGCGGGGTCAGGGCTCCGACGCTGGCCTCCTCCTCCGCCAGGCCGATCAGGTCGAGCACCTGCCGGGCCCGTTCCAGGAAGACCTGCCCCTCGGAGGTCAGGCTGACACGGCGCGTGGTGCGGTTCAGCAGTCGCACGCCCAGGTGTCGCTCCAGTTCCGCGACATGGTCGCTGGTGGCGGAGCGCGACAGGTCCATGGCCTCGGCGGCCCGGGTGAAGCTGCCGGTTTCCGCGACCTTGGCGAAGACCTCCATGGCCTGCAGCTTGTTCATGGCCGTTTGCGGTCTCCGCTGCGCCGGTGCGGCCGGCATCGTCACGCGCCTCCGCGCCGACGCCGCCCCGGCGGGATCGTGAAGGGCGGGATCATAGGACCCCTGGCCCGTGCTGGCGCCGTCCCCCGCCTTCACAATGGTTCGAGACAGGAGGCCCTGGGGATGGGCGGGAGCGGGACTGGATGCGCGCACCGGCCCGGCGGGGCATCCGGATGGGCCGACATGAAGAAGGGCGCCCCGGATGGGACGCCCTTCTTCATGTTGGGGGGAAAGGGGGGCTGGGCCTCAGCCGAGCCGGGGAGGCTGCCGCGGATGGCCCGAAAGCCAGTCCAGCAGCAGGGAGATCCACAGCGGGGCGGCGGAACCGTTCGTATCGCCTTCGGTTTCCATGGTTCGTGATCCTTGCCGGAACGGCGGGACGGTCAGCGCGACGCCACCAGGGTGCGGTGGAAGCCGCGGGCCTGGGTGCCATAGCCACCACCCACCGCGCTGGAGCCGGAGCCCGAGAAGTCGGTGGGCGAGGCGCCGATGCCGTTCTGGCTGAGCATCACCTGCTGCGCCGCCAGGGGCGAGCCAAGGCCGACGGCCGAGGAGCCGGCATTGCTGGTGTTGCGAGGGGTGGAACCGGCCAAGGCGTAGGTGGTCGCCTCATAGGCGGGCGCACCCTGGATGCTGGAGGAGCCGGCATTGGAGAAATCCGTCACCTCGGCGGCCCCGGCGAAGGGGGCGGCGAAGGCGCCCAGCGACAGGGCCAGGGTGGCAGCGGCGATACGGGAAGAAATGCGGGACATCGTCTTGGCCTCTTGGAGCCGGACGGGCCTGATTGCCTGCCGGTGAGGACCATATGCGCCCCATCAATTATCGATTGAATGGGCAAAAAACTGATCGTACCGATCAGTTCAAATGATGAATCTATCCTGCTTGCCGCCGGTCCAGGCTGGTTGCTTCTGCGAGTGTCTCTGGCCGTCACCATACGGCGGCCGGGCCACAGTCCGGTTTGGCGTTGCGCATTCCGGGGGACAAGGCTCCGCCTTTTCCCCCCGTCCCCCTTATCCGCCAGGAACCTGAGGTTCCTGGACCTCCCGTTCGTTGCCTCTTCGCTGCCGGCCGGATCGCGCCGGAGAGCATCGCTCTCCGGCAGGCTGCCAGTGCCACCAGCGCGGACAGGGTGCCTTTCTTCTTTCCGGGAGCCCCGCGTTGCCACCTGCTCTCCGGGATCAGGCCGCAGGCTGGCGGCCACCACGCGGAGCCAACTCAGGCCCGGGGTCCGGGGACCGGCTCCGGTCCCCGGCGGAGAGGGGGTCCGGCGGGAGAGGCAGCGCCTCTCCCCCGGGGGTTATCCGCGAAGTGGAACGGCCAGGGAGGGCCGCTGCCAGCCTCGTCAGGCGGCAGCCTTGATGGCGGCGGCCTTCACATCCTCGCCGACCGAGCCGGAGAAGGTCTCGAAATTCTTCTCGAAACGCGACTGCAGGTCGGCGGCGGTGCGGTCATAGGCGGCCTTGTCCGCCCAGGCCGCGCGCGGGTTCAGCACCTCGGCTGGCACGCCCGGCACGTTCTTCGGGATGGAGAGCCCGAAGAAGGGTTCCGTCTCGAACTCGGCCTGGGCCAGCGAGCCGTCCAGCGCCGCGCGCAGCAGGGCGCGGGTGTGCTTGATGCTCATGCGGCTGCCGGTGCCATAGGCGCCGCCCGACCAGCCGGTGTTCACCAGCCAGCAATCGGCGCCGTACTTCTCGATCAGCGCGGAGAGCATCTTGCCGTACACCTCGGGGAAGCGCGGCAGGAAGGGGGCGCCGAAGCAGGTGGAGAAGGTCGCCTGCGGCTCCTTGCCCAGCCCCTTCTCCGTGCCGGCGACGCGCGCGGTGTAGCCGGAAAGGAAGTGGTACATGGCCTGGGCCGAGGAGAGCTTGCTGATCGGCGGCAGCACGCCGAAGGCGTCGGCCGTCAGCATCACCACGTTCTTCGGCACCGCGCCCATGCCGTTCGGCTGGGTATTGGGGATGAACTCGATCGGGTAGCAGGCGCGGGTGTTCTCGGTCAGCGAATTGTCTTCGAGGTCGAGGTTGCCGCGCTCGTCGCCCACCACGTTCTCCAGCACCGTGCCGAAGCGGTGGGAGGCGTTCCAGATCTGCGGCTCGGCCTCCTGGCTCAGCTTGATGACCTTGGCGTAGCAGCCGCCCTCGAAGTTGAAGACGCCCTTGTCCGACCAGCCGTGCTCGTCGTCGCCGATCAGCTTGCGCTCGGGGTCGGAGGAGAGCGTGGTCTTGCCGGTGCCGGACAGGCCGAAGAACAGCGCCGTGTCGCCGTCCTTGCCGACATTGGCGGAGCAGTGCATCGGCAACACGCCCTCGGCCGGCAGCAGCCAGTTCATGACGGTGAAGATGCTCTTCTTGATCTCGCCGGCATAGGAGGTGCCCGCGATGCAGATCAGCTTCTTCGCGAAGGAGAGCGCGATCAGCGTGGTGGAGTTGGCGCGGCCGCCATGCTCCGGCTTCGCCTCCATCTCCGGCGCGTGCAGGATCACGTAGTCCGGCTCGAAGCCCTCAAGCTCCTCCGCCGGCGGGCGGATGAACATGTTGCGGGCGAAGAGCGCGTGCCAGGCATTGGTGGTCACCAGCCGCACCCTGATCCGGTGCGCCGGGTCAGCACCGGCATAGAGATCCTCGGTGAAGAGCTCCTCGCGCTGGCCGAGCCAAGCGCGGACATCGGCGGTGAAGCCCTCGAACTTCGCCGGGTCGAGCTTCTGGTTGACCTTGCCCCACCAGATCTCCTTGGAGACCTCGGGGTCGTCGGCCACGAACTTGTCCTGCACCGAGCGGCCGGTGTGCTGGCCGGTGACGGCCATGAAGGCACCGTCCGCGGAGAGCCGGCCCTCGCCGCGCCGCAAGGCATGGGCATAGAGGCCTGCGGCCGTCAGATTCGCGTGAACCGTGTCGGCCGAGACGCCGGTACCCTTGAGTGACGTGAGGGGCGTGACTGACATTCCGGCATGACCTCCTAGAAGGAAAACGGTGGCTTAGTCCGCAGCCATATAGAAGATTCAGGCTGCCCATGCCATCCCGGCATGTGCTGGAAAGCGCAGATTTCTGATAAAAAAAGTTATATCGTCTCAATAATGTTTATTCTGTCGTTTTATCCTGACCCAGCCCGGATGAGTTCCCCTACTCCGCCTTGTCCTCACAACAGCGCGACCAGCCCCTCCCGCAGCGCCTCGGGCGAGGCGGCGGGGATAGGCAGGGGGAGCCTGACCACCGCTTCCTCGAAGCCCAGATCGGCCCCGTCCACATCCAGGCCCAGAAGCCTCCAGGCCCCTTCCCTGCCCCCGGAAAGGCGGGTGCCGGCAGCGGCAAGGGTCGTGGCATGGTCGGCATTGAGCCCCGCCAGGAGCTCCGCCTCGGCCCCCGCAACGGCCGCCACAGCGCTTGGCTCCGGCGCGATCTCGCCGCTGCGCAGGCGGCGCGCCTGGGCGAAGCCCGCGACCAGCAGCGCGCCGCCGGGCCGTACCCGCCAAAGGTCGAAATCGCCGAATCCCGCGTAGAGCGCCGCATAGGGATGCCGCAGCAGCCAGCGCGACTTGAGCGCGTCCGCCTCGCCCTCCGGCACGGGGATGGCCAGGCCGGTCACCGTCACGCGGGGAGCGGTCTGCGGGTTGATCTCCGGCGCGGGGCCGGTGAAGAGCAGGGCGCAGCGCGGCTCGGCCAGGAGATGGCGGGTGTGCTCGGACAGTGTCGAGAGGAAGAGCAGGACCGAGCCATCCGGCGCCACGGCGGGGGTGACAAGGCTGGCGAAGGGCTGTCCGCCGGCCTGGGTGGCCAGGGTGGCGGCGGCCGCGCCCCGCATCAGGGCCCTCGCCCTCGCACCAGCCGCGAAACCGTCCTCGTTGCCGCTCCCCGGTTGCGCCACAATCTACCTCCAGTATCCAGAACCGACGATCACGAAACGCCTGGACGCCCTGATACCATGCCTCAGACCATCGCCCTCGTGGATGACGACCGCAACATCCTCACCTCGGTCTCCATGACCCTGGAACAGGAGGGCTATCAGGTGCGGACCTATACGGACGGGGAAAGCGCCTTGCAGAGCCTGCTCGCCCGGCCGCCCGACCTCGCCGTGCTGGATATCAAGATGCCGCGCATGGACGGGATGGAGCTGCTGCAGCGGCTGCGGCAACGCACCAGCCTGCCGGTGATCTTCCTGACCTCCAAGGACGACGAGCTGGACGAGCTGATGGGCCTCCGCCTGGGGGCGGACGACTACATCACCAAGCCCTTCTCCCAGCGCCTGCTGCTGGAGCGCATCCGCACCCTGCTGCGGCGCAACGAGGCCTCCCGCGCCGAGGGTTCGGGCGTGGCGGCCACCGGCGTTCTGTCGCGCGGCGACTTGGTGCTGGACGAGACCAAGCACACCTGCCTCTGGAAAGGCCAGCAGGTGCAGCTCACCGTCACGGAGTTCCTGCTGGTCAAGGCGCTCGCCACCCGCCCGGGCATGGTGAAGAACCGCGACCAGCTGATCGACGCCGCCTATGGCGAGAACATCTATGTGGACGACCGTACGATCGACAGCCATGTGAAGCGGGTCCGCAAGAAGTTCCGCGTGGTCGATCCGGAATTCTCCCAGATCGAGACGCTCTACGGCATCGGCTACCGATACAAGGAGGCGTGATGCCAGACGGCAGCGCCAGCCTCGGCTCCGCGGCTTCCCCATCGGGCGGTCCCGCCCACGACGCCGTCGCGGCCTCCGCCCGTGATGAGCGGCCGCGCGGCTGGCTGGGCATGCGCCGCAACGTGTCGCCGCTGCTGCGGCGCATCCTGCTGCTCAACGCGCTGCCGCCCTTCCTGCTGGCGACCTCGCTGCTCTACCTCGACCAGTACCAGAACGGGCTATTGGCCGGGGAGGTGCTGGCGCTGCGGACCCAGGCACGGATCTATGCCAATGGCGTGGCCGAGGCCGCCGTCCGCATCCAGGACGACCATCCGGTGCTGGTGCCCGACATCGCCCGGCCGCTGCTGCGCCGCCTGACCGAGCCGAGCCCGGCCACCCAGGCCAAGCTCTTCGACAACAACGGCCTGCTTGTGGCCGACAGCCGGGTGCGAGAAAGCGCCAACGGCAACATCGTCACCGAGCCGCTGCCCCCGCCCAACCCGCCTGGCCCGGTGGGCGGCTTCGCCGACCGGCTGATCACCACGCTGCTGCGCTGGGGCGTGCCGCGCGCACCGGACGACGTGGTGGTGGATGTCGGCCCCGATGCGCCTTCCTTCGACTGGCAGCCGGAATTCAACAACACCGCCGGCGGCCCGGACCGGCGGGAGGAGCTGCGCCTGGCGCTGGAGGGCGGCGTGGACCCCTATGTCCGCCGCACCGCCGACGGGCGGCTGCTGGTGTCCGTGGCGGAGCCGGCGCGGCGCGCCAACCAGCCGGTCGGCATCGTGCTGCTGACCCGCGAGGCGCGGGAGGTGGACCAGCGCCTGATCGAGATCCGCGGCTCGGTGCTGGCACTCTTCTCCATGGCGCTGGTGCTGACGGTCGCGCTGTCGCTCTACCTGAACCGGACCCTGGCCTCGCCGATCCTGGCGCTTGCCTCCGCCGCCCGGGCCATGCGCCAGGGCAAGGGCCGCGCCGGCTCCGTGCCGCAGCGGCTGCTGGAACGGGGCGACGAGATCGGCACGCTGGCCCGTTCCTTCCAGGAAGCCGCCACCGCGCTCTGGGCGCGGGTGGACAGCAACGAGCGCTTCGCTGCCGATGTGGCGCATGAGCTGCGCAACCCGCTCACCTCGGTGCGCTCGGCCATCGAGACGCTCAGGCGGATCGAGAACCCGGAGCACCGCACGCGGCTGCTGGCCATCATCGCCGAGGACGCGGTGCGGATGGACCGGCTGATCGGCGACATCTCCGATGCCTCCCGCGTCGATGCGGAGCTTTCCCGCACGGCGACGGAGCCGGTGGACATCGCGCCCATCCTTTCCGCGCTGACCGAGCTGCACGCCGCGACGCGCGAGAACAGCCCGCTGGGCGAGGACGCGCCGGTCATGGTGCTGGAGGCGCCAGCGAAGGGACTGGTGGTGCGCGGCGTCGAGGGGCGGCTGGTACAGGTCTTCCGCAACCTCCTCGGCAATGCGGTCTCCTTCTCCCCGCCCCGCGGCACCGTCTGGGTGAAGGCGCGCACCACAGGCAACGTGGTGGAATTCGCCGTGGAGGACGAAGGCCCCGGCATCCCCGAGGCGAAGCTGGAGAACATCTTCGACCGCTTCTACAGCGAGCGGCCCAAGGGCGAGCAGTTCGGCCAGCATTCCGGCCTGGGCCTGTCCATCTGCCGCCAGATCGTGGAAGGCCTGAACGGCCGCATCACCGCCGAGAACCGCCGCGGCGAGGATGGCGGCATCGCCGGCGCCCGCTTCGTGGTGCGCCTGCCGAAGGCCTGAGAGCGGTCGGGGCCGGCGTTGCGCCTTCCCCGGGGGAAAGGCTCCGCCTTTCCCCCGGCCCCCCTATCCGCCAGGACACTGCGTGCCCTGGACCCGATGAGT
>NZ_BDLP01000169.1:0-9389 GCF_001950415.1 Roseomonas sp. TAS13 | reverse complement strand
ATGCTGACGTCGAGACTTGTGATCAAGAGACAGGCGGCACCGAGCCGCCGCTCCAGGGACCGCGTGGCGCGGTGCCGCCCCGGATGCCGCCCACGGGGGGCGCGGCCGTGGCGCCATTGCCCAACAGGGCGCGGACCCGGTTCTCGGTGTTGGGATGGGTGGAGAAGAGGTTGTCCATCCCCTGCCCCGAGAGCGGGTTGACGATGAAGAGGGGCGCGCTTTCGGGATGCGCCTCGGCGGAGCGGTTGAGGATGGCGTGGCGGGCGCCTTCCAGCCGCATCAGGGCGCTGGCCAAGCCCTGCGGCCCACCGGCGATCCGGGCGCCGAGACGGTCGGCCTCGTATTCCCGGGCGCGGCTGATGGCCATCTGCACCAGCATGGCCATCAGCGGGGCCGCCACGATCATCACCAGCACGCCAAGGAAGCCCAGCGGGTTGCGGTTGTCCCGCCCGCCCCCGAGCAGCCCACCGAAATGCGCCAGGAATCCGATGGCGCCGGCGAGGCAGGCGGTGACGGTCATGATCAGCGTGTCGCGATTGCGGATATGCGCCAGTTCATGCGCCACCACCCCGGCCACCTCCTCCTCCGGCATCATCTCCAGCAGGCCGGAGGTGACGGCGACCGCGGCGTTCCGCGGGTCGCGGCCGGTGGCGAAGGCGTTGGGCTGGGCCTCGTGGATCAGATAGAGGGCGGGCATGGGCAGGCCGGCGCGGGCGGCCAGTTCCTGCACCATGGCATGGAGGCGAGGCGCATCGCCCGGACCGATGGGCTGGGCGTTGTGCATGCGGAGCACGGCCCGGTCGCTGTTCCACCAGGCCCAGAGGTTCATGCCGCCGGCCATGAGCAGGGCGATCACCATCCCCTGCCTGCCGCCCAGCAGGAAGCCCACCCCGGCGAAGAGGGCCATCAGCCCCGCCAGAAGGACCGTCGTCCGCAGTGTCCCGTTCATCGGGTATTTCTCCCGGCTCTGTCCCGCCTCATATGGGGGATCATGAGCGAGAAACCCGCCTCCCCCACGAATGTCCCACGGAAGCAGGACGATCCGGCGCCGGCCGCCGCGCCCGACGGCCCCCCGCCCGATAGCGGGAAGCAGGAGGAGCGCGCCCTGCCGCCCGAGATCGGCGGGCCGACCGGTCCTGAGCCGACCCGCTACGGCGACTGGGAGCGCAAGGGCCGGGTCAGCGATTTCTGAGCCACGCCCGAAGGGGTGAACAGGCCACGAACCGCAGCCGGGCTTCCTGGAACGGGAGCCACAAGATCTAGAAGGATCTCCGAGTCGTCGATGGCGCTTCGGAGACAGGCGCCGAATCGGGCCATCCGGCTGTTTTCCGCCGGTTTCCTGTCCTGATGTTCTTTTTTTGTTCCTGGACCGAATCGCGAATGCGCTTGGAAACGGGTGGTGCGGCACGGCTGCCACACCACCATGTCGCCCTCCGGGTGCCGTCCTGCCCGGCCGCAAGGGCGACGGCCGGCCGGGAGCCGGACGCCGCCACCCGCTCTCAGGCGCCGACGATCACCGCGCCGCCGAACTTCTCCTCGACGAAGCGCTTGATTTCCGGCGCGGCGTAGCCGGAGGCGAGCTTCCTGGCCCAGGCGGCACCGGCATCCTGGCGCCGCACCACGACGAGGCAGGTATAGACGCTTTCGGCGCCCTCCTTCACCAGCCCGTCCTTCAGCGGGTTCAGCCCGGCGGGAACGGCGTAGTTGCCGGTGATGGCGGCGGCGTCCACATCGTCGAGGGAGCGGGCGATCTGCGCCGCCTCCAGCTCCACGAAGCGCAGGCGCTTCGGGTTCTCCACCACATCCGCCACGGTGGCGCGAAAGTCCACGCCGGGGGCCAGCTTGATGGCGCCGCCCTGGGCCAGCAGCAGCAGGGCGCGGCCGCCATTGGTCGGGTCGTTGGGGATGGCCACGCGCCCGCCCTGCGGCAGGTCGGCGAGCGACTTCAGCTTGCGGCTGAACACCGCCATCACGGTCAGCACGGTCTTGCCCACCGGCACGAAGTCGTAGCCGCGCTGCGCCTTCTGCGCGTCGAGGAAGGGCTGGTGCTGATAGGTGTTGGCGTCGATATCGCCGCCCGCCAGGGCCACGTTCGGCTGGATGAAGTCGCCGAACTCGGTGATCCGCACCACGAAGTTGTCGCGGGCCAGAACGTCGCGCACCTGCTCCAGCACCTGGGCGTGGACACCGCTGGTGACGCCGACACGGCAGGGCCGGGCCGCCGTGCCGATCCCCGCGGCGTCCTGCGCCCGCAGGATGCCGGGAAGGAAGAGCCCGCCGGCCGTGGCCAGCAGGAGGGGGCGCCGATTCATGGGATGCTCCTCAGAAGGCCGGCACGACATTGCCGTGGAAGGTATCGCGCACGAAGGCGCGGATCTCGTCGCGGTGATAGGCGGCCACCAGCCGCTTCACCCAGGGGGTGTCCCGGTCGGCATCGCGCACCACGAGGATGTTGGCATAGGGGCTGTCCGCATCCTCGCGAAGCAGCGCGTCCTTCGCCGGGTCCAGCCCGGCGATGAGGGCGTAGTCGGTGATCACCACCGCCGCATCCACGTCGCCCAGCGCGCGCGGCATCTGCGCCGCCTCCAGTTCCACGATGCGCAGGCGCTTCGGGTTTTCCGCGATATCCGCCACGGTGGCGCGGAAATCGGCGCCCGGCGCCAGACGGATCAGCCCGGCCTTGGCCAGCAGCAGCAGGGCCCGGCCGCCATTGGACGGGTCGTTGGGGATGGCCACGCGCCCACCCTGCGGCAGGTCGGACAGAGCCTTGTACTTCGGCGCATAGATGCCGAGCGGAAAGACCAGCGTCCTGGCCACCGCGGCGAGCTTGTAGCCGCGGTCCCGGATCTGCTGCTCCAGGAAGGGACGGTGCTGGTAGGAGTTGCTGTCGAGGTCGCCCGAGGCCAGCGCCGCATTGGGCTGGATGAAATCGGTGAACTCGACCAGGCGCAGCACGAACCCGTCCCTGGCGGCGAGCTCGCGCACCTTCTCCGTCACCTGGGCGTGCGGCCCGGCGGTGACGCCGATGCTGAGCGGACGGGCGGCGCTGCCGATCCCGGCCGCGCCCTGGCTCCCCGCCTGGGCGCGGAGGATGGCAGGACGGAGGAGCGCACCGCCGGCCAGGAGGCCGGCGGCGAGAAGGGGACGGCGAAGCATGGCGCTGCCCCTCAGAAGGCCGGGATGACGGAACCGGAGAAGGTCTCCGCCACGAAGGCCTTCACCTCGTCACTCTGGTAGGCGCGGACCAGCTTCCTCACCCAGGGCTTCTCCTCGTCACCCTGGCGCACCACGATGCGGTTGGAATGCGGGCTGTCGCTGCGCTCGATGGCGATGGCGTCGCGGGTGGGCTGCAGCCCGGCGGTGAGGGCATAGTTGGTGTTGATCGCCGCCGCGTCCACGTCGTCCAGCGCGCGGGGGAGCTGCGCCGCCTCCAGCTCCACGATGCGCAGGCGCTTCGGGTTCCCGGTGATGTCGGCGACGGTCACGCGCACATCGGCATTGGCCGGCAACTGGATGGCGCCCGCCTGGGCGAAGAGCATCAGCCCGCGCCCGCCCTGGGTCGGGTCGTTGGGGATGGCGATGCGGCCGCCCTGCGGCAGCGCGTCCACCGACTTGACCTTCTTCGAATAGATACCCATCGGGAAGGTCAGGGTCTTGGCCACCGAGACCAGCTTGAGGCCGCGATCCCTCACCTGCTGTTCCAGAAAGGGCTGGGTCTGGAAGGAGTTCGCGTCCAGGTCGCCCGAGGCGAGCGCCACGTTGGGCTGGATGTAGTCGGTGAACTCGATGATGCGGATGACCAGCCCGTCCTTGGCGGCGATGTCGCGCACCATCTCCATCACCTGGGCGTGCGGGCCGGCGGTGACGCCCATCTTCAGCGGGCGGGCGGCGGTGCCGATCTCCGCGCCCTGGGCATGGGCGCGGGTCGCGGCGGTGAGGGCCGGAGTGGCGAGGAGGGCGGCAAGCGCCGCGCGGCGTGCGATGGTCATGTTCTTCCTTCCCATGTCGTGTGACGTTCGTCGTGTGGCGTCCCGCCGTTCAGCGATGGCTGACGCGGCGGACCAGCCAGTCGCCCAGCGATTGCAGGCCCTGGACGAAGAGGATCAGGATGACGACCACGGTCGCCATCACCTCCGGCATGAAACGCTGGTAGCCGAAGCGGATGCCGAGATCGCCGAGCCCGCCGCCGCCGATGGCGCCCGCCATGGCGGAATAGCCGACCAGGCTCACCAGCGTGACGGTGACGGCGGCGATGATGCCGGGCATCGCCTCGGGCACCAGCACGCGGGTCAGGATCTGCATCCGCGTCGCGCCCATGGCGCGGGCGGCCTCGATCACCCCCCGGTCCACCTCGCGCAGCGCGCCTTCGAAAAGGCGGGAAATGAAGGCGGTGGAGGCCAGCGCCAGCGGCACGATGGCGGCGGCGGTGCCGATCGAGGTGCCGGCGACCAGCCGGGTGAAGGGTACGATGGCCACCATCAGGATGATGAAGGGCGTGGAGCGCACCGCGTTGATCAACAGGCCCAGCGGCCGGTTGATCCAGCCGTTCGGGCGCAGCCCGCCCTGGCCGGTGCTGTAGAGGAGGAGCGCCAGGGGCAGGCCGATCGCCACCGCCACCAGGACGGAAACGAAGACCATGGTGATCGTCTCCCAGGCCGCGTCGATCATCAGGTCCTGCAAGGCGGGCGGCAGCCAGGGGAACAGGTTGGGCATCAGCGGGCTTCCCCTTCCTTCACCTCGGCCACGTCGAGGCCGAGCGAGCGCATCCATTCCACGCCCTGGGCCAGTTGCGCCGGCGCGCCATAGGCCGCCAGCGCCATCAGGCCGAAGGGCTCGCCGCCGATCTCGTCGATGCGGCCAGAGACGATGTTCAGGTCCAGCCCGAAGCGGCGCGAGGCCTCGCTCACCACCGCGCGGGTGGAATGCGGCCCGGCGAAGAGCACCTGAAGCAGGCGCCGCTCCTCACCCGGCTGCGGCGCGGGCAGGCGGGCGACGGTGCCGGGCGGCACGGCATGGCCGATCACCTCCGCCACGAAGAGGCGGGTGACGGCCTGCTGCGGCCGCGTGAAGACGTCGAAGACCCGGCCCTGCTCCACGATCCGCCCGGCCTGCATCACCGCCACGCGGTCGCAGATCGCCTTCACCACCGCCATCTCATGGGTGATCAGCAGCACGGTGAGGTCCAGCCGGTCACGCAGCGACCGGATCAGGGACAGGATGTCGGCGGTGGTCTCGGGGTCCAGCGCGCTGGTCGCCTCGTCGCAAAGCAGCACCTTCGGGTCCGAGGCCAGGGCGCGGGCGATGCCGACGCGCTGCTTCTGCCCGCCCGAGAGCTGCGCCGGATAGGCGTCGCGCTTGCCCTCCAGCCCGACCAGCGGCAGCAGCTCCCGCACCCGCGCCTCGCGCGCCGCGCGGCCGACCCCGGCGATGGAAAGCGGGAAGGCGATGTTCTCCGCCACCGTGGCGGAGGAAAGCAGGTTGAAGTGCTGGAAGACCATGCCGATGCCGCGCAGCGCCTGGCGCAGCCCGGCATCGTCCAGCGCCAGCATGTCGCGGCCCAGCACCTCGACCCGGCCCGTATCCGGGCGTTCCAGCAGGTTGACACAGCGGATCAGCGTGGACTTGCCGGCGCCGGAGCGGCCGACGATGCCATAGACCTCGCCCGGCGCCACATCGAGGGAGACGCCGTCCAGCGCCAGCGTCTCCGCCCCGCGCGCGGTGAAGCAGCGTGTCAGATCGCGGAGCCGGATGGCGGCCGGTGCCTGTTCTTGTGAAGACATGAGAAAACCCGGTCAGGAAGCTTCTTGGGAGGCATCCTCGCCTCCGGTCCGGCCTGGCGTCGCATGAATGGCGACGGAGGCCACATGACGATCCGGCAGATCCGGTCTGCGCCGCCGGACCCTCTGTCCGGGGCGGACCGCCTCAGCCTTTCCCGACCAGACGCATGATGCGGCGCATCGCGATCCTCCAACACCGTCGGATGACCCACGAAGCAGGACCGGAACGGCCGGCATTCGCTTCCTGGCGCTTTAGCTCTTGGTGACGCGGCGCAAGCTGCATCCGTCAAATCGCCCGCGGCCCCGGCCAGCATGATTCCGGCAGCAGGACAGCGGCGGAGTTAGGGGGGTTGTCCCGCCCTGTCAAGCAGATGCGGAAAATGCACGATCGCCGGACGGATTATTACCTCGTCGCCCGATGCCCATACCCCTCTCGATCGAGGCCCCGCCCTATTCGCGGACCGGACCGGGTACGCCTTCCAGGCTCTCGCTGCCCTTGCGTACCCGGTGCGTGCTGGAACCGAAGGCCACCAGCTTGTGGTGGGCGTCGAAGATCTCGAACTGCACGAAATAGGTGCTGCGGCCCTGCGAGACCACCTTGGCCTCCGCCACCACCCGGCCCGGGGGCACCCGGTTGGCGAAGCGGCAGTTGAGGTCCACCGTCACGCCATAGCGGACATGACCCGGCACCGAGCACCACAGGCCCGCCATGCCGGCCGCCTGGTCGGCCAGGGCCATGATCGCCCCGCCATGCATGATCCCGGCGAAGTTCAGGAGCTCCGGGATCACTTCGCAACCGACGCGGGCATAGCCCTCGCGCCATTCCTCAACCTCGAAGCCCAGGTGATTGGGCAGGCCGCCGGCCCGTTCTTGGATCTCGCTCATGCGAGAAGCGGTGGCAGCAGGCCGGCCCCCGCGTCAAGTTCCCCAGGCCTCAGGCGATCTGAAGCTCCTGCAGAGTTGTCTCCAGCTCCTGGAAGCTCGGCATGTGCTGGCTGGGCGCCATCTTGCGGCCGGTCTCCACCGCCACCTGGGGGGCATTGCCCTGCAGATGGGCAACCAGCACGGCGCGGATCACCTCATAGAACTTGGCTTCCTCCTCCACCACGCCCTTCAGCCGGGCGGCCACGGGGGCCACCATGCCATAGGCCAGCAGCACGCCGAGGAAGGTGCCGACCAGCGCGCCGCCGATCATGCCGCCCAGCACCGTGGGCGGCTGGTCGATGCTGGCCATGGTCTTGATCACGCCCAGCACCGCCGCGACGATGCCCAGCGCCGGCAGCGCGTCCGCGATGCTCTGCAGGGCGTGGGAGGGGTGCAGCTCCTCATCCCGCATCTTCTTGAGTTCGCGGGCCATCACATCCTCGATCTGGTGCGGGTCGTCGGCGTTCATGCCGATCATGCGCAGGTAGTCGCAGATCAGCAGGACGGCGTGGTGGTCCTTCTGGATATCGGGGAAATGGCCGAAAGCGGTGCTTTCCTCCGGCTTCTCGATATGCGGCTCCAGCGCCATGTTGCCCTTCTGCTGCGCCAGCCGCACCAGGAAGAAGAGCAGGCTGAGCATGCTGACATACTGCGCCTTGCGGAAGCGCGAGCCCTTGAGCACCTTCGCCAGCCCGCCCAGCGTGTGCTTGATGTCGTTCAGGCTGTTGGCCATGATGAATGTGCCCAGCGCGGCGCCACCGATGACCATCATCTCGTGCGGCAGGGCGTGCATGATGATGTCGAACTTGCCGCCTGCCAGCACATAGCCGCCGAAGACGCAGCCCAGCATCACGGCGAGGCCCAGGATCGCGTTCATCGCGGCGTCGCTCCGGTCGCGGGGGGCTGCGGCGCCTGGCGCAGCAGCAGGATGGAGACGCGGCGGTTGGCCGCGGCCTCCGGCGCCTCGGGCAGCAGCGGCTCGCGCTCCGCCAGGCCGGCGACGCTGCGCAGGCGGTTCTCGCCCACCCCGTTCTCCACCAGCAGGCGGCGCGTGGCATTGGCGCGCTCGGCCGACAGGTCCCAGTTGCTGCGGGCGTCCGTGCGGAAGGGGGTGGCGTCAGTGTGGCCGGTGATGGACACCGCGTTGGGCACGCGGCGGATCACCGAGGCGACCTTGGCGACCAGGGCTCGGGAGCGTTCGTTCAGCGTGTTGCCGCCGGAGGTGAACATCGGCTTGCCCTCCGAATCCAAGAGCTGGATCCGCAACCCCTCCGGCACCTGCTCCACCCGGAACTGCTGCGCCAGCTCCGCCAGAACCGGGTCGCCCGCCACGGCGGCGCGGAGCTGGCCGGCCAGCTGCTCCAGCGCATCGCGCTCCCGCTTCTCCAGCTCCCGCCGCAGCGCGGTCTCCGATGCGGCGGCGAGGTCGGCGTCGCGCCGCGCCGCGCCGTTTCCGCCGTCGCCGGGAGCGGAGACGGCGACCGCCGCCTGCCCCGGCTTCGCGTCGGGGGCATCGTCCGGGCCGGGCGGCGCCTCGCGCGTCGCGACCGGTTGGGCGGGGGTCTCGGTCTCGTCCTCCACCTCGATGTCCTGCAGCACCGGACGGGGGCCGGTCTCGATCCGCGGACTGCTGGTGTCGGTGGAAAGCTGGCCGGGGGAATGCGGCGTGCTGCCGCCGAAAGGCTGGCCGTTGCCGGAGGTGGACTGGGACATCAGGTTGCTTGGCGCGAAGTAGTCGGCGATGCCCTTGCGCTGCTGCTCCGTGGTGGCGTTGAGCAGCCACATCAGCAGGAAGAAGGCCATCATGGCCGTGACGAAATCGGCATAGGCGACCTTCCAGGCGCCGCCATGATGGCCAGCCTCGCCCCCTTCCTCCCGCCGGATGACGATCGTCGGTCCCTGGTTGCGGGTTCTCGCCACGCTCTCCGTGCCCCATGCTGCGCTGCCGTCGGCGCGCATCCTGCATGGCAGTCCTTAAGCGGCGGTTATGCGGGCCGGGGCTTTGTCGGATCGCGCCGGATAGCCATGCTCTCCGGCGGACTGCCGGTGCCACCTCTGCTTTCCGGGAATCCCGCGTTTCTACCTGCTCCCGGGAATCAAGCCGCGGAAAAGCGGCTGCCACAGGCGCCAACGAAAGCCCGGGGCCCGGGGGGCGGCTTGGTCCCCGGCGGAGGGGGTCAGGGGAGGCAGCGCCTCCCCCTGGGCGCGACCCACAAGGGCAACACCCGAAGCGAGGACGTTGCCCGGATCAGCCGCCGAGACGTCGGGCGAGGGCCGGGGAGAGGTCCAGGGATGGGGCGGAGGACGGCGGCGGCAGAAATGGCAGGGGTTCGCCGAGACTGGCTTCCATCAGGCAGTCGAGGCTGTCCAGCACCGGCACGGGCAGATGCGCCGCCACGGCGGGGGCCAGGCCTGCCAGCCCGGCGCCACCCAGCACCACCGCGGCAGCCCCTTCCGCGATGACGGCCTCCGCCGCCTTGGCCAGCAGCCGGGCCGCGCCGTCCGGGTCGCGCGCCAGGACGTCGCCGGCGGGCGGCACGGCGCGGACCAGGATGCGGTCCGGTCCATGGCCCAGGGCGAAGGCATGTTCCCGCAGCATCGGCACCCAGGCCTCGCCGCCGGTCAGCAGGGCGATCCGGGCCCCGGGGGCCAGCGCCAGGGCGGCGGCGATGCTGGCCTCGGCCATGC
>NZ_BDLP01000168.1:0-9390 GCF_001950415.1 Roseomonas sp. TAS13 | reverse complement strand
CCATGCCGTCGCCGGGCCGGAGGAGGCGCTGGCCGCCGTGCAGGCCGAAGGCGTCGCCTGGGACTGCGTCGTGATCGCCATGCTGAGCCCGGGCTTCGACGGCGTGGCGCTGTGCCGCCGCCTGAACGCCCTGCGCAGCGGGCCGGGCGAAGGGCCGTCCTTCCAGATCGTGGGCCTCGGCAACGACGAGAGCACGGGGCGGGAGATGCTGTCCCAGGTTTTCGAGGCCGGGGCGGACGACCTGGTCTCGGCCACCGCCAGCGCCGAGGCGATCCGGCTGCGCATCCGCACCGTGGTGCGCCGCCGGCTGATGCAGGAGGAGAACCGCCGCATCGATGCCGAGCTGCGCGGGCGGGAGCTGGCCCTGGCCCATGCGCGGGCCGAGGCCGCCGCCGCCGAGGCCCGGGCCGCGCTGGCCGAGGCGCTGTCACGCGCCAATGCGGAGCTGGAGGAAGCGAACCGCCAGCTCCGCGACACCCAGGCCAAGCTGGTGCAGGCCGCCAAGATGGCCTCGCTGGGCGAGCTGGTGGCAGGCATCGCGCACGAGATCAACAACCCCCTGGCCTTCATCCTGGCGCACCAGGGCACGGTCGAGCGCGTGCTGGAACGGCTCGGCCCGCATGTCGATGGGCAGGCGGAGGCCCAGGCGCTGGTGGAGAAGGGGCTGCAGCGCTCGCATTCCATGACGCTGGGCCTGAAGCGCATCCAGGACCTGGTGCTGAACCTGCGCAAGTTCTCGCGGCTGGAGGATAGCGGCTTCCAGACGCTCAACGTGCCGGAAACGATCGAGACGGTGGTGGCGCTGCTGACGCACAAGCTGTCCAACCGCATCGTGGTGCGGCGCCAGTTCGATGCGAGGCCGGAGCTGTTCTGCTCCCCCGCCCTGCTGAATCAGGTGGTGATGAATATCGTGGGCAACGCGGCGGATGCGATCGAGGACCAGGGGACCATCACCATCGCCACGCGCGAGTCGGACGGGCAGTACGTGATCGAGATCGCCGATACCGGCCCCGGCGTGGCGGAGGAGCTGCGCGAGAGGATCTTCGAGCCCTTCTTCACCACCAAGCCGATCGGCTCCGGCACCGGGCTCGGCCTCGCCATCGCCTACAACGTCGTGCGCGCGCATGACGGGCACATCGCCGTGGGAACCTCGCCGGAAGGCGGCGCCCGCTTCACCATCAGCGTGCCGCTGCGGGCCACCACATGAGCAGCCCTCCGTCGCACGGCCCGGGCGGCCCGGCACGGCCGGATGCCCGCCGGGGCGCCCACCGGGGCACGATCCTGCTGGTGGATGACGAGGCGGAGATCGTCACCGCGCTGCAGGACCTGTTCGAGGACGAGTACGACGTCCTCGCCACCACCTCGCCCACCGATGCGCTGCGGCTGCTGCAGCACGACCCGAACGTTTCGGTGATCCTGTCCGACCAGCGCATGCCGGGCATGACCGGCGACCAGATGCTGGCCCGGGCGCGCGACATCACCCATGCCGAGGCGCTGCTGCTGACCGGCTACGCCGATCTCGACGCGGTGGTCTCGGCGCTCAACAAGGGGCGCATCGCCGGCTATTCGCCCAAGCCCTGGGACCCGGTGGCGCTGCGCGGGCTGGTGGGCAGCGCGCATGACCGCTGGGCCCTGGCGCGCGCGCTGGAGACCGAGCGCAGCCTGTTGCACGGGCTGCTGGACAATTCCCCCGGCCGCCTCTCCTTCAAGGACGCGCAGGGCCGCTTCGTGCGGCTGAACGTGGCCAAGGCGGAATCGATGGGCCGCAGCGTGGCGGAAAGCCTGGGCCGGCGCGAGCAGGACTTCCTGCCCCCCGAGGCCGCCGAGGCGCTGACGCGGATCGAGGCGGAGGCGCTGCACCGGCGCGGTTCCGCCGAGGTCGTGGAGGAGGAGCGCCAGGAGGGCGAGACGCGCTGGTTCTCGGTGAGCCGCGTGCCGGTGATCCGCCAGGACGCGCCCGCCTTCCTCGTGACCATGGAGCACGAGATCACCGAGCGCCGGAACCTGGAGGCCCGGCTGCGCCAGGCGGACAAGATGCAGGCGCTGGGCACCATGGCGGGCGGGGTGGCGCACGACTTCAACAACCTGCTGACGGCGATCCTGGGCAACCTGCAGCTCGCTCTGCGCGCCGCGCCCGAGGGGTCCCGCCAGCAGCGGCAGCTCCGCAACGCCATCGCCGCCGCCGAGCGCGGCTCCGGGCTGACGCAGCGGCTGCTCTCCTTCAGCCGGCAGCGCGACCTCGACCTGCGGCCGGTGGATGCGAACGAGCTGGTACAGGGGATGGAGGACCTGCTCGGCCGCACCCTGGGCGGGCTGATCCGCATCGAGCACGACCTCGCCCCGGATCTCGCCCCGGTCCTGGTGGACCCGGGGCAGCTGGAGCTGGCGCTTCTCAACCTGTGCATCAACGCCCGCGACGCCATGCCGGAAGGCGGGGTCCTGACCCTGGGCACGCGCCGCGCCAGGGTCGAGCCCGGCAGCGTGCCGGAGCTGAAGCCCGGCGACTATGCCGCGCTCTCGGTGCGCGACACGGGCGCCGGCATGGCGCCGGAGGTGCTGGGCCATGCCTTCGAGCCCTTCTTCACCACCAAGGAGGTGGGCAAGGGCACGGGGCTGGGCCTATCCATGGTCTATGGCCTCATGCGCCAGTCCGGCGGCGGCATCCGCCTGCAAAGCGGACCGGGGCAGGGCACGCTGGTGGAGCTGTTCCTGCCGCTTTCCGACCGCCTGGGTCCGGAGCAGGGCCATGCCGGCACCACGCCGCTGCCACGGACGCGGCCGCTGCGGATCCTGGTGGTGGATGACGACCCCGCCGTGCGCGAGGTGACAGCGACCTTCCTGGAGGAGCTCGGCCACGAGATCCTGGAGGCCGGGGACGGCCCCACCGCCCTCCGCACGCTGGAGGACGAGGAGATCGACCTGATGGTGGCGGATCTGGCGATGCCCCTGATGTCGGGGGCCGAGCTCGCCGCCACGGTGAAGGCCTCCCACCCCCGGATGCCGGTGCTGCTGGTGACCGGCTATGCCGAACTGGACAAGCTGCCCAAGGAATACCCGCTTCTGCACAAGCCCTTCCGGCAGGCGGATCTGGCGCGGTGCATCCAGGAGCTGATGGAAGGCCAGGGCTGAGCAGGGCGAGCGACACGGCAGGCTGGTGACAGAAACTGCCCGACTGATATTGTAGATTCATGCCGCCCGCCGCCCCGATCCCCCTGGAGATCGAAGCCACGCCCAGCCTCGCGGAGCGCGCCTATGTGCGGCTGCGGGATGCCATCGTGGAGGGAAGCCTCGCCGCCGGCAGCAAGCTGTCCGAGCGCCGCCTGGCCGCCGCACTGGGCATCTCCGCCCAGCCGGTGCGCGAGGCGCTGCGGCGCCTGGAAGGCGAAGGGCTGGTGGAGACCCGCCCCAAGAGCGGCACCTTCGTGTCCGCCCTGGACAGCGACAGGCTGGCGGAAATGGGCCGCATCCGCGCGGCGCTGGAAGGTGCCGCGGCGTCGCTGGCGGCCCGCCGGGTGGGTCCGGCCGACCTGCGGGTGCTGGAGCAGCGGCTCGGCGCCATCCGCGCCGCGACGGATCAGGGCGACCGCGCCGCGCTGGCCGGGGCCAACGACGCCTTCCATACCGCCCTGCACCGGATCACCGGCAACGCCTTCCTGATCCGCAGCCTGCAGGCCCTGCGCGCCTATTTCCACGTCGGCAGCCGGCGCGTCCTGGCCGGAGAGGCGGAGATCCGCCTCGCCCTGGAGGAGCACCTGGCCATCCTGGATGCCATCGCCGCCGGCGAGGCGGAACAGGCCGAGCGTCTGATGCGCGCCCATGCGCTGCGCTCCCTGGCCGTGGCCTTCCCGGAAGCGGACCGTTGCCCCCCTGCCCCGCGCCCGGCCTCCCCTGACGAAAAGGACTCGCACGAATCATGACCGAGGATCAGTCAGCCCAGGGCAGGCCGCGTGTCCTGGTCGCCCGCCGGGTGCCGCCGAACGTCGCCGCCCGCGCCCGCGAGATGTTCGATGCCATCGTCACCGAGGCGGACATGGATGCCGACACGGCGCTGCGCGTGATCCGCGAGGAGCGCATCGCCGGCCTCTTCTCCGGCCCCAAGGTGAAGTTCACCGCCGCCCATGCCGCGGCCATGCCGGACGGGCTGAAGGTGATCGCCAATCCCGGCGCCGGCTACGACCACATGGATGTGGAGGCCGCCAGGGCGCGCGGCATCGTCGTGACCAACGCGCCGGACGTGGTGACGGACTGCACCGCCGACCTCGCGCTGATGCTGATCCTGAACGCCAGCCGCCGTGCGCGCGAATACGACCAGGTGATGCGCGAGGGCTGGCGCAGGCCCTATGGCATGCCGGACCTCCTGGGACTGCGGCCGAGCGGCAGGACACTCGGCATTGTCGGCATGGGGCGCATCGGCCAGGCCGTGGCGCAGCGCGCGCGCGGCTTCGGCATGAGGATCCTCTACAACAACCGCCGCCGCCTGCCGCCGGAGCTGGAGCAGGGCGCCGAATATGTCGCGGAACTGCATGACCTGCTGCGGCGCTCGGAGATCCTGTCCCTGCACCTCCCCGCCAGCGCCGAAACGGGCACGCTGATGACGCGGGAACGCTTCGCCCTGCTGCCGCGCGGCGCCGTCTTCGTGAACACCGCGCGCGGCTCCCTGGTGGACGAGGACGCGCTGATCGAGGCGCTGGAATCCGGCCAGCTCTTCGCCGCGGGCCTCGACGTCTTCCGCAAGGAACCGGATTTCGACACGCGCCTCGCCGCCTTGCCGAACGTCTTCCTGACGCCGCATGTGGCCAGCGCCACGGTGGACACGCGCGACGCCATGGGTTTCCGCACGCTGGACAACATCGCCGGCGTGCTCTCCGGCCGGGGCGCGATCGATCCGGTCTGAGCAGGGTGCCGGCCCGTTCTGCCCGGAGGGAGGAGCGGGCGTCAGGCGTTGCGCCCGGCGGCCGGCTCCGCCCTCGCCTCGGAGGAGGTTTTCGATCACCCTGGGCACCGGGATGCCGGAGGCTTCCGGCAGAAGACGGACGGCCCGGGCGATCGGCCGGGTGGGCCGGTCCATCATGATCGGGAGTGGTAGGATGCAGTTCACGAGGCGCCTGTTGCTGGGCGCGAGCGCCACGGCCTTCACCCTGGCGCGGCCGGGCCTGGTCCGGGCCCAGGGCACGACGCCCATCCGGATCGGCGAGATCAACAGCTACACCACCCAGCCCGCCTTCACCTTGCCCTACCGCGACGCCATGCATCTCGCGGTGGAGGAGATCAACGGCAAGGGCGGCGTGCTCGGACGGCCGCTGGAGCTGATCACGCGCGACGATGCGGGCAAGCCGCAGGATGCCGTGCGGCTCGCGGGCGAGCTGCTGAACGAGGCGAAGGCGGATGTGCTGGCCGGGGCCTACCTGTCCAATGTCGGGCTGGCGCTGGGCGAGTACGCCGCGCAGAACCGTCGCCTCTACGTGGCGGGCGAGCCGCTGACCGATGCGATGGTCTGGGAGAAGGGCAACCGCTTCACCTTCCGCCTGCGCCCCTCCACCTATATGCAGGCCTCCATCCTGGCGGAGGAGGCGGCGAAGCTCCCGGCGAAGCGCTGGGTGACGGTGGCGCCGAACTACGAATACGGCCAGTCGGCGGTGAAGTGGTTCCGACAGATCCTCTCGGCCAGGCGGCCGGACGTGCAGTTCGTGGGCGAGCAGTGGCCTGCGCTGGGCCGCATCGATGCCGGCGCCACGGTGCAGGCGCTGGAGGGGATGAAGCCCGAAGGCCTCTTCAACGTGCTGTTCGGGCCGGACCTGACGAATTTCGTGCGCCAGGGCAACACGCGCGGGCTGTTCGAGGGGCGCGGCGTCGCCTCCATGCTGACGGGCGAGCCCGAATACCTCGACCCGCTGGGCGACGAGGCGCCGGAGGGCTGGATCGTCACCGGCTATCCCGGCGAGGCGGTCGACACCCCGGCGCACAGGGCCTTCGCCGAGGCGTACCGGGCGAAGTACAAGGCCAAGCCGATGTGCGGCTCGCTGGTCGGCTTCTCGCTGATCCACTCCATCGCCGCCGGCATCGCCCGGGCCGGGGCGCTCGATCCCGACAAGCTGGTGGCGGGCTTCCGCGGCGTGGAATTCGCCACGCCCGCTGGCCAGGTGGGCTATCGCGCCATCGACCACCAGAGCACGCTGGGCGTCTTCGTCGGACGGACGGCGTTGAAGGGCAATGCCGGCGTCATGGCCGACTGGCGCTATGTCGACGGGCGCGAGCTGCTGCCAAGCGACGAGGTGGTGCGGAAGCTGCGGCCCGCGGAAAGCTGATCCGGCCGCCACCGGGGCAGGGCCTCATCGTTGCATGAGTGGCGGCCTTGCCGTCCGCCACCGTCCCGCGGTGACCGTGCCTCGCGCACCGGGCGTTGCACCGTCCCGAGGGACAAGGCGGTGTCAGACAAAGGCGATGCCGCTGTGGACACCGTCGCTGCCGGTGTTCGCCTTGGTCAGCATCTGGTGCTCCACACTCTCGGACACCGCCAGCAGCACGCCGCCCCGCGACAGGGAATGGGTTTCCAGCAGGCTCAGGAAATGGGCGTAGCCACCCGCATCCGGTTCGCGGTGCAGGGCGGTGTGGTAGAGTCCGCTGACGAAGGCCTCGTCGCTCTGCTGCCCGTGCACAGCGTTCCACTCCGGCGTGGTCAGCCACAGATCCGGCAGTTGCGCGAAGGTGAATTTCTGCCCCTTCACCGCCGCCACCCAGTTCTCGAGACCTCCCCGGTCCGGCAGGCGCCCGAAGGCCGCGTCGTAGAGGCGGGCGATGGGCACCGCCGTCTGGTCGGGAATCCAGATCCCCGCCTCGATCTGGCCGGCGGTATTGGCGCGGTTCTCCCGCCCCTCGGAGATCGAGATCAGGGCCTGCTCCAGCCCATCCGACGAGAAGGCGGACAGCGAGGCGATTCTGGCGGATGCCGTTCCGTAGACGTTGCTCTCGATCCGCGCCAGGCTGCCGGCCGCGCCGGTCGCGCCCCCCGCCTGGAACTCGGCGCTGGCCAGGAAGTTGTGCGCCAGGGTCTCCAGACTGCCGCCCGCCGCCAGGAAGGCGATGTGGTGCTGCAACCCGCCCGGGTCCGGCGCCCGGTTCAGGGCCGCCTTGTAGAGCCGGACGACCTGCGCTGCCGCGTCATCCACGTCGAAGACCAGCCTTCCGTCCGTCAGCGCGACGACATCCAGCGCCGCCGCATGATAGGCGGTGCTGCCGTGCAGGATGGTCACGCCGCCGCTGGCGTCACTCACCTGGACCTCCCGCAGCCCGGTCGCGTGCAGGGCGGCGACGTTCCGGCCCGCCGCATCCTGGGTGACGGACAGGGCCTGCAAGGCTCCGGTGGCGACGGCCACGCCGGTGGCGGGGGTCCAGACCGGCAGGCCCCGGTCGTCATAGACCGCGTTGCCCTGGCCCGGGCCGCTGCCATCGGCGAGCCGGCCATAGCCCCATCCATAGTGGAGCGTCCCGCCCGTCAGCGGCAGGTCCGACGCGAAATCCAGCCGCAGCGTGTCGCCGTCCACGACGGTGGCGTGCGTGGCCGCGATGGAGGTGCCGTCCGCCAGCCGGACCGCCCAGCCCAGCCCGGAGGCCGCCGCGCCGCCGAGGGCGGCGAAGGCATGGGCGCCGTCATGCTGCACATCGACGGTCAGGCTGGTGGCGCCGATCCGGCGCGCCCAGATGACCTCCGGCCCCTCGTTGTCGATGTTGCCCAGCGCCCGCGCGACCGGCGAGCCCGCCAGGGCATATTCCGACCAGCCCTCCGCGATGCTGAGCGCGGCGCGCTGGATCACCAGCGCGGCATCGCCGGCCGACATGTGCCCGCCGCCGTATTCCGTGGTGGCCGCATTGGCGTCGAGGTTGTCGAAACTCATGTCCAGGTCGAGGGCCCGGGCTGCGATCGCGGCGTTGAAGCCCGCATCGGCGGCCAGCTTCTCCATCACCGCGCGGATCGCCTGGAGACCGTCGGGGGCGTAGCTGCGATAGGGGATCGCGCTGACGAAGTCATAGGCCATGTCCAGCGCCGAGCTGCCGAAGGCCGCACGCAGCAGCGCGGCATCGTAGCGGACCGCGCTTTCCCACATCGCCGCGGCACTGGCCGTGGTGAGGCTGCCGTTCTGGATGTCGTGCTGCAGGGTCAGGCTGTCGGTCTCGTTGTGCAGCCAGAGCACGGTGGTGGGATTGTCCCGCAGGTCGGCGGAAAGGCCCTGGACGTAGTTCAGCAGCCGCTGCTCCACCGTGCCGGTCGTCCAGCCCTGCCGCCAGTCGCCGTTCACCGCCTTCAGCCAGTCGCCGAGGAAGCCGGTGGCGCCCTGGATGGTGGTGGCCGAGTTGTCCGAGGCGCTGAGCGGCCCGGCCAGGATATGGACCTGGTTCTGCACGCCATCGAAGCTGAGAAGTGCCTCGACCGCCTGCTTCAGCTTGGCCGAACCACCGAAGTTGAGCGCCAGGAGCTCAGCATTGGACTGGCCCCTTACCAGAATATTGAGATCCAACGTCTTGCCCCCGCAAGAATTTCATTGGAACCCCCTTAAAAAATCCAGGTGTAATTTCCATTAATAGCCGAATCCCAGGGCTTTTTCCTTAAACTCCCGTTCATTTATTGCATGCTGTTCATGCGCTATTCAGTTCCACTACCTATAAGCGAACAAATAAAGGACCGGAAAGCTGGGCCGGTCGCTCCGGATTCAGGAAGCGGCAGGATCTGGCCCAATCATGGGCCATGGCTCCTGGCCGGAACGCGGTCACCTCGCGGGGCAGGGGGGACAGGAAGCGCTCCCTCGCCCGGACTTCCGTGTTCTCCGGATCGCCTGCCCGGGTCCAGCTTCCAGGGACGTCGGCTGTCCAGGGCTGGAACCCGGAAGCCCGGCGCTAACGCGGCCTGTCCGTCAGGCTTCCATGAACCCATCCCCAGGGCTGATCCGAACCCACCTGATACCAGCCGCCCGGAGATTCCCCGAAGACGGACAGGGCGGTGCCACGCGGAAGGACGCGCAGGACTTGCGACTGGTTCCGCGGCTGGGTTCGCAGATTGCCGCCCTGCCTCATGGCGATCCTCGCCCTGGCTGGCGCCGCCGGTGCGCGAGGGACGCTGGCCGGAGCCGGCTCCACCCTGTCCGGAGGCTCGGCCCTGGGCCCGTCCGGAATGCCGGCCGGCGCCAACGCGGCCGGTTCGGTGGCCAGGGAGCGGGCCTCAGGACGGGGCCCTGCTGCCTCCGGCTCCACGGCCGGGACCGGCAGAGGCGGATTGGAGGACCGCCACGGCTCCGCTGGGGCGGCCACGGGGTCGCGGGCGGCGAGAGGCCCCGGCGGGACCGGCTGCTCCGGCAGGGGGAGTGCCGGGGGAAGCCGGGCAGGCGCCGGGGACAGCGC
>NZ_BDLP01000167.1:0-9461 GCF_001950415.1 Roseomonas sp. TAS13 | reverse complement strand
GCCGCGCGCCCGGTTCCGGCGCCGGGACGGCGAGGCGGCGGAGCATGGCGCCCCAGGCCCCCAGCGGCACCACGGCGCGGCGGTCGAGGTTGCGGCGGGCGGTGTCGAGGCGGATGCGGTCGCCCACCTCCAGCTCGGCCTCCGGGTCCTCCAGCAAGGCGGTCAGGCGCTCGTGCAGCCCGCGCAGCGGGGCAAGGAGGCGATCCAGGCCGGCGAGGAGCTCCGCCCCGGCCTCCGGCAGGCCGGGATTGAGTGGATGCAGGTCGCATTCGGCGTCGTAGAGCGGGTCGGCCTCGGCGGTGCGGGCCAGGACCTGCCGGCGAACCTCGGCCATGAAGCGCTCGGCGGCGTTGCGCGGGGCGCCGTCGTGCAGGCGGGTGGGCCAGCCGGGGGCGGGCAGGACATTGCCGGCCTCCAGCGCGGCATCGACCAGGGGCGACAGGGCGGGATGGTCGGAGAGGACTTCCTCCAGCCGCCGGCGCAGGCCGCGGGCGCGGCCCCTCCCCCCCTCGGCGCCCAGCAGCCAGCGGCGCAGCTCGGACATCTCGGCGCCGGAAAGCTCGGCGGAGAAGGCGGCGTCGGCGGCATCGAAGACGTGGTGGCCTTCGTCGAAGACATAGCGCACGGCGGGACCGTCCTCGCCGCCGCCCAGCGCGGCCTGGACCATGACCAGGGCGTGGTTGGCCACGACCAGCTTCGCCCCGGCGGCGCGGCGGATGGAATGCTCCACGAAGCAGCGGCGCCAGTGCGGGCAGCCGGAATGGATGCATTCGCCGCGCCGGTCGGTGAGGTTGGCCACCGCACCGTAGGGGAAGAGCTCGGCGATCCAGCCGGGAAAGTCGCCGCCCTGCATGTCGCCGTCCCGCGTCGCCATCGCCCAGCGGGAGACCAGGGCGATGGCCAGGAGGCGGGAGGGCATGAGGCCCGCCGTGGCTTCCTCCAGGTTCAGCAGGCAGAGGTAGTTCTCCCGCCCCTTGCGGATGACGACCTGGCGCTTGCGCACCTCCGGGTCAGGGTAGAGGCGGGCGAGTTCGCCGTCGATCTGACGCTGGAGGTTGCGGGTGTAGGTGGAGATCCAGACCGGGGCGCCGTTGCGCTCGGCCCAGAGCGAGGCGGGGGCGACATAGCCCAGGGTCTTGCCCGTGCCGGTGCCGGCCTCGGCCAGCACGACATGCGGGGCGCCGGGCATTTCCCGCGCCGCGAAGGCCAGGGCAGCGGCGGAGGCGAAATCCGCCTGGGCGGGGCGCTGCTCGGCATCGGGCCCGAGGATCTCGGCGAGGCGGCTGCGGGCCTCGGCGGCGGAAACGGGCAGCGAGCCGGGGGGCGTGGGCGGGGCGCTGTCCTCCCAGTCCGGCAGGCGGCGCCAGACCTTCAGCGGATCGGAGGAAGGGCGCGCATCCTCCTTGCCCAGGGCGGCCATCACGGACGCGGCCCAGGGCCAGTCCATCCCTTCCCGCAGCCGGGCGGCGAGGATGGCGGCGTCGCGGTTCAGCGGCAGGTTCCGTGCGGCGGAGAGGCGGCGGAGGATCAGCGTGGCGAGTTCGGGGAGCAGGATGGCGGCGGATTCGTCGTCCGCCGGCATCTCCTGCCCCAGCGCCATGGCGAGGCCGCGCGGCGTCGGCGCGGCGGGCTGGGCCGGCAGGGCGAAGGCGAAGAGCTCCAGCAGGTCATAGGCCACCGGGAAGGGCGGCAGGCCGAGGCGGCGCGCCGTGGCCGGGGCGTGGACGAGCAGCGGCGGCGGCAGGTCAGCCAGGCGCCGGGGCAGGTCGGCGGCGGGAACCACGTCCAGCTCGCCATCCGGGGTCAGGATCGTGGCCTGGCCGAGGCCCGCGACCAGGGCCGGTGCCTCGGGCAGCAGGAGGCGAGGCACGCCCATGCGGGAGGAGTTCACCCTTTGATCCTAGCAGGACCCGGCGGCGGCGTCTTCTGCGGGGCGGTGGTGCCGGACCTGCCCGGAGTGGAGCCGCTCAGGCCGCCTGCGCCGCCTCCTCCTCCTGGCGGCGGTCATAGGCGCGCTGCGCCGCGGCCACCTCGCCGATATGGCTCTCGGCCCAGATCCGCAGGGCATCCACCGTCTCCGCCAGGGTCCGGCCCAGCGGGGTGATGGCGTATTCGACCGTGACCGGGACGGTGGCGAAGGCCCGGCGGGAGACGAGGCCGTCGCGCTCCAGGCTGCGCAGGGTCTGGGCCAGCATCTTCTGGGAGATGCCCTGGATCTCGCGCCGGAGCTGGTTGAAGCGCCGGGGCCCGGCCTCCAGCAGGATGAGGACCAGCACGGCCCATTTGTCGCCGATGCGGTCCAGCACCATGCGGGTCGGGCAGGACGGGTTGAAGCTGTCGCCCAACCTGTTGCCCAGGAGGAGAGGGGGGCGGTCTGTCAGGGTGGTTTCTCCGGGGTGATCAGCATCCCCGAAAGTGCCTTCTTTCCGGATGGTTTCCAATGGTTATCTGGTGTCCATCGGAAATCGCCAGAAGAGGAGTCTGGGCATGAAGATCGCATTGATCGGGGCCACGGGTCAGGCCGGGTCCGAGATCCTGGCCGAGTTGTCACGGCGCGGGCACGCGGTGACGGCCATCGTGCGGCACCCGGAAAAGGTCCCTGCCCTGTCCGGCGTGACGCCGGCGAAGGGCGATGTCTTCGACGGTGCGGGGCTGGCGGCGCTGCTGCGCGGGCATGATGCGGTGGTGAGTTCGGTGCATTTCACCCAGAGCGATCCGGAGATCCTGATCGCGGCGGTGAAGGAGGCCGGGGTGAAGCGCTACCTCGTGGTGGGCGGGGCGGGAAGCCTGGAGGTGGCACCGGGCGTGCGCCTGATCACGACTCCGGAATTCCCTGCGGCCTACCGCGCCGAGGCGCAGGCGGGAACGAACTTCCTGGACCGTCTGCGGCGGGAGAAGGAGCTGGACTGGACCTTCCTTTCGCCTTCCGCCCTGTTCTTCGCCGGGCCGCGGACAGGGACGTTCCGGCTGGGGCAGGATACGCTGCTGGTGGCCGGCGACGGAAAGAGCAGCATCTCCTTCGCCGATTTCGCCATCGCCATGGCGGATGAGATCGAGGCGCCGAAGCATTCCCGGAGCCGCTTCACCGTCGGCTACTGAGGGCATGCGCCGGGCCGGGGGTGGCGGGTGCCGCCCCCGGCCCGCCTTCCGCGTTCCGGGGCAGGCTGCCACGCGGCGATGTCCTGGCGCCACGGTTCCGGGATCGGGGCGCGGCCAGCGTTTCCGGCGGCCCGCCGGTCCAGGCAGGCCGCCGCTGCGGCGGAGTTCATGGGCGGGACACTAGGCGGAGCGGGCCTTGACGCCTAAACCCGGGGTAACCTTCGTGGGGGGCCGAGCTCCAGGCTGTCCCTGGGGGCTTCCTTTGACCGTTCCTTCGCCGGTATCAGCGTCCCGCCATGTCACACAGCTCCGACCCCAACCTCCGCGGCACCCGCGCCTGGCCCTTCGAGGAGGCGGCGAAGGTCGCCGACCGCCTGGCGGCCTCCGGCAAAGGCTCGGCGCTGTTCGAAACGGGCTACGGCCCCTCGGGCCTGCCGCATATCGGGACCTTCGGCGAGGTGGCGCGCACCACCTGGGTGCGGCGCGCCTTCGAGGCGATGACCAGCCTGCCGTCCCGCCTGCTCGCCTTCAGCGACGACATGGACGGGCTGCGCAAGGTGCCGGACAACGTGCCGAACGGGGAGATGCTGCGGCAGTATCTCGGCCGGCCGCTGACCCGGATTCCCGATCCCTTCGGCACGCATGACAGTTTCGGGGCGCACAACAACGCCCGGCTGCGCGCCTTTCTCGACAGCTTCGGCTTCGAGTACGAATTCGCGTCCTCCACCGACTACTACACCTCCGGCCGCTTCGACGCCGCGCTGATCCGCATGGCGGAGGAGCACGAGGCGGTGCTCCGGGTGATCCTGCCGACGCTGGGGCCGGACCGGCGGGCGACCTATTCGCCCTTCCTGCCGATCCATCCGAAGACCGGCGTGGTGATGCAGGTGCCGATGGAGGAGGTCCGCCCCGCCGACCGGACCCTGGTCTGGCGCGACCCGGAGACGGGAGAGCGGTTCGAGACGCTGCTCACGGGGGGCCATTGCAAGGCGCAGTGGAAGGCCGACTGGGCGCTGCGCTGGTACGCACTGGGCGTGGACTACGAGATGTCGGGCAAGGACCTGATCGACAGTGTGAAGCTGTCCTCCCAGATCTGCCGCGTCCTGGGCGCCGAGCCGCCGGTGGGCTTCACCTATGAGCTGTTCCTCGATGCCGGGGGGCAGAAGATCAGCAAGTCCAAGGGCAACGGGCTGACCATCGAGGAATGGCTGGAATACGGGCCGCCGGAATCCCTGTCGCTCTTCATGTACAACTCGCCGAAGAGCGCCAAGCGACTGCATTTCGACGTGATCCCGCGCGCCACGGATGATTATCTGGCGCATCTGGACAAGCTGCGCGCGAATGCGGACCCGGCGAACCCGGCCTGGCATGTCCAGGGCGGCAAGGTGCCGAACATGGGAGGGAGCCCGATCCCCTTCTCCATGCTGCTGAACCTCGCCGTGGTGGCGAATGCCGAGACACCGGAGATGCTCTGGGGCTTCGTGCGCCGCTACCAGCCCGAGGCGACGCCGGAAAGCGAGCCCATGCTGGCGCGGCTGGTGGAGCATGCGCTGGCCTATTACCGGGACTTCGTGAAGCCCGCCAAGCGCTACCGCGCGGCCACGCCGGGCGAGCGCGAGGCGCTGGAGGTTCTGGCGGAGCTGCTGCGCGAGAACCGGGCGCGGCTGGAGGCCATCCCGGCCGCCGAGCGCGGTGCGGCGATCCAGGATCTCGTCTATGATGCCGGGCGGCGCGAGCCCTTCCTGCAGACGGGCAAGGACGGGCGGCCGGGCGTGTCGATCGCCTGGTTCGAGGCGCTTTACCAGGTGCTGCTGGGGCAGCAGAAGGGGCCGCGCTTCGGCGGCTTCGTGGCGCTCTACGGCATTCCGGAGACCATCGCGCTGATCGGGGAGGCGCTGTCGCGGCCCGCCCCGGACACCGCCGAAGGGGAGAAGGCAGGGGCGTGAAGATCCCGGCGGTCGTCAGGAAGCACGGGGCGACGGCTTTCGGCCTCGTCCTGCTCGTCGCGGCGGTCTATGTCGTGCAGCGGGAATTCCGGGACCTGAAGGTCTCGGAAGTGCTCACCGCGCTGGAGGCGACCTCCGGCCACAGGCTGTGGCTGGCACTGGGCTGGACGCTGCTCGCCTTCGCGGTGCTGACCATCTACGACCGGCTCGGCAGCGTCTATGCGGGCAAGCCGATCTCCTACAGCCGGACGGCGCTGGCTGCTTTCTGTGCCTATACGCTGGCGCACAACATCGGCTTCGCGGCGGTGTCGGGGGCGGCGGTGCGCTACCGCTTCTATGCCGCCTGGGGTCTCACCTCGGCGGAGATCGCGCGGGTGATCGCCTTCACCAGCCTGACTTTCGGGCTGGGCGGCTTCGCGCTCGGCGGCCTCGTGCTGATGACGCATCCCGAGGTGCTGCCCTGGGTGGGCGACGGGGAGCTGATCCCGAGTTGGGCGGCGCAGTTCGTGGCGGTGCTGATGTGGCTGATCGTCGGCGCCTATGTCGTGCTAGCGCGCTTCGTGCCGCATTTCCATATCTTCGGGCACAAGGTGGACCTGCCGGGGCTGAAGCTCGCGCTGGCGCAGGTGGCGTTGGCCAGCGTCGATGTCGCGGTGACCGCGATGATCTTCTACGTGCTGCTGCCGGCGCCGATGCCAGGGGCGCCGCCCCTCACCTTCCTGATGTTCATGGGCATCTACGTTGCCGGCTACACCGCCGGGCTGGCGGCGAGCGTGCCGGGGGGGCTCGGCGTCTTCGACGGCTTCATGCTGCTGAGCCTGAGCCCCTGGATGTCGGCGCCGGAGGCACTGAGCGCGCTGCTGCTGTTCCGGCTGTACTACTACATCGTGCCGCTCTTCGTGGCCGGGGTGCTGTTTCTGGGCTTCGAACTGGCGCAGCGGCGTGCCAAGGGCCTGCCGCGCATCCAGGTGGAGGCGAGGATCGCCGACTCCCTGGAGGCGCCGGCACTCGCCATGCTGACCGGGCTGTGCGGCCTGCTGCTGCTCTTCGTGGGCGCCCTGCCGGTGCATGCGGGCAACGAGGCGATCGCGCACTGGCTGGGCGAGTGGGTGGCACTGGCCAACCAGTTCGCCGCCTCGGTGGTGGGGACGCTGCTGATCGCGGTGTCCTGGGGCCTGCTGCGGCGGCTGCGGCTGGCCTGCTATGCCGGGCTGTTCCTGTTGCTGAACGGTGTTGCGATCCTGTTCGTGCGCAACGATCCCTGGCCGGTGATCGGGGCGGTGCTGCTGGTCTTCGTGCTGCTCGCCGCCATGAACCGCAGCTTCTACCGCGACGCGCGGCTGACCGGGGAGCCGCTCAAGGGCAGCCGCATCCTGTCGCTGGTCGCGGGCATCGTCTGCGGCCTGGCCCTGGCGACCGTGGCCTACCGGGAGCCGGTCGGCACCTCCTCCTGGTGGGAGGTGGTGCTCTCGGCCTCCATGCCTTCGCCGCTGCGCTTCGCCGTGGGCGTGTCCGCCGCGCTGATGCTCTATGCGGTGTTCCGGCTGCTGCGCCCGGCGCGGGCGCGGCCCGCCGATTACGACATGGCGAGCCAGCAGAAGCTGCGCTCGCTGGGGGCGAGGCTACCGCGCCAGGGGGCGCAGCAGGAGCTGGGGGCGGTCTTCGCCGAGGGCGGCAAGGCGGGCTTCGCCTTTCGCCGCTATCCCGACCTCTGGCTGGGGCTGGGCGACCCGCAGGGCGAGGAAAAGGCGCGGGTCGCGGCGGTCTGGCGGTTCCGGGACCTTTGCGACGCGGCGGGCGTGGAGCCGGCCTTCGCCGATATCGGGCCCGGGATGCAGCGGACCTACGAGGATGCCGGGCTGACCGTCGTTCCCATGCCGGATGGCCGCAGCATCGCCTGCATCGCCGACCGCGATCCGGAGCGCGTCATCGCGCTGGCCGAGACCGTCTGATCCGGCCCGGGGGCACCCGGGACGCAGTGCCCGGCAGACCGGCGCACCGCCGCATCCGGCGATGCGGGGGCCATGCCGGCCCTGCTACTGGCTGGCCCAGACGATGCGGTGCATCCAGGTGATCTCGGCCAGATCGAAGCTGTAGTTCGGATGCGCCGGGTTCAGGCTGGCCAGTTCGATCTTCCGGGCGGATTGCCGGAGGAGTTCCTTGGCCATGACCTCCCCGCCCCGGGTGCGGACCACCACACGGTCGCCGCGCCGGATCGGGGCGGCGGGCGAGACGATGATGGTGTCGCCGTCGCGGAACACGGGCTCCATGGAATCGCCCGAGATCTCCAGCGCATAGGCATTGGGATCGGGGATCTCCGGCACGCTGATCTCGTCCCATCCGGCACCGGAGGGGAAGCCGCCATCGTCGAAGTAGCCGGCGCTGCCGGCCTGGGCGAGGCCGATCAGCGGGATGCGCCGCACCGGCCGCACGGCGGCGGAGCGGAAGTTCATCGGCGTGCCGCTCACCAGGCTGGCGAAGGCATCCAGGCTGGTGCCGGTGGCCTCCAGCACCTTGGCGACGCTTTCCGTCGATGGCCATCGCGCGCGGCCGTCCGGCCCGGTGCGCTTGGAGGGGTTGAAGGCGGTGGGGTCGAGCCCCGCCTTGCGCGCCAGACCCGAGGCCGACAGGCCATTCTCGGCCGCCAGCGCATCGATGGCGCGCCAGATGTCGTAGTGCTGCATGAGGCGATTATCCTAGGCAGGGATTCTGGTGGCAATAGGAAATATCTCTTAAGGAAACGTTGATTGCTCCCGTCATGAGGGTAATATTCACATTTAGTTCAACCATAAGGCGAGGACAGCCCCCGATGACCACCGCCGTTTCCGATAGCCGCATTCCGCCCAGGCGCTTCTCGGTCCCGAAGACCGAGCCCTTCCGCCATGCCGAGGAGGCCTGGTTCTGGACCATGTCGGCGCTGATCGCCCGCCGCGACGGCGCGCGCATCGTGGCCGGGCGCGGGCAGGTGCAGCGCCCCTGCGAGCCGGACGACGTGGTGAAGTGCCTGGACAGGCTCTATCGCCAGCGGCGGATCGACTTGGCGCATGCGAGGATCCTCCGGATCTGGGGGGAACGGGGGCAGGCGCCGGACCCGCGTTCCGCGCGCGAGAAGCACGACCATCGCCTGTGGCGGGAAGCCCTGGAGCGGCTGGAATGGCCGCTGCGGGTCAAGGGCATCGTGGCGGGCGAGGCGGGCTCCCCGGGGGGCGGTGGCGAGGTGGTGCATCTGGACGAGCTTTCCCGGTCCTGACGCATATGCGGGCCGAACCCTGCGGAACAGGTCCGCGGCAACCTCCGGGAGAAGCCACGGGGGACAGCCCTGGCGGGCCTGGCGGGCCTCCGGGGGCCGTGCCACGGCGGCTCTCGCATCGCCGGGCCGGTGGGGAACAGGAGCTCTGGCTGGGCTTTGGCGGCCGGGCGGACCAGGCCTGGCTGCGCCTGCTGCGGCCCGGTTTCCGGCACTGCTTCGCGGCGCTGCGCGACGGGGCCGGGTGGACGGTGATTGATCCGCTGTCGGGCCGGCTGCTGGTGACGCGGCTGGAAGTCGGCGGGAATTTCGACCTGCCGGGATTCTGGCGGCGCGCAGGATGCCATGTCCTGGGTCCCTTCGCACCTTCCGATCCGGCTCCCGGCCTGCCATGGTTTTCACCCCTTTCCTGCGTTTCGCTTTGCAGGGCCCTGTTGGGACCGCACGCGCCTTTCGCGCTGACCCCTTATAGACTCTACCTCAGGTTGCAGAAAAATCTTCATGCTGATGGGAAAATATTCTTGACTTCGGGACCCTGCCGCATGTAAACACCACGTCATCAACGGGCGAGCTGCGCCCGAAGGAATTTTTTCCCTGACCCAGGCTCAAAGGCCCGCGCCGGACTCCGGCGCGGGCCTTTCGTTTTGGCGGGATCTTTCAGGAGAGCGCGAACGCATGGGTGGCCTCTTCAGCGTGCCGAAGCCGGTGGTGGTCGCCACCCCCGTCCTTCCACAACAGGCCGCGGCCGATGCCTCGGCGGGCGCCGCCAACGCCGCCACCACCGAGGCGCGGCAGGACGGCGCCGAGCGCCGCCGGCGCGGGCTGGCGGGCACCATCGCCACTTCGGAGCGGGGCGTGCTGTCCCCCCTGCCCGCGCTGCCGGCGGCGGCGCGCAAGACGCTGCTGGGGGAGTGAGGGGATGAAGCCCGAGGAGATCCTCCAGCGCCATGCCCGTGCCCTGGAGGCGCGACGCCCCTGGGAAGGGGTTTGGCGCGAATGCTACGAGCATGTGCTGGCCACGGTGCCGGGCACGGGCGGCCCGGCCCTGTTCGACGGCACCGCGGCGGATGCGGTGGAGCAGCTGGCGGCCTCTCTCCTGGCGGAGCTGACGCCGCCCTGGTCGCGCTGGCTGTCTCTTGATCACACCTACGCACAGCTCCACCGTAAGG
>NZ_BDLP01000166.1:0-9472 GCF_001950415.1 Roseomonas sp. TAS13 | reverse complement strand
CGCCTTACGGTGGAGCTGTGCGTAGATGTGATCAAGAGACAGCCTTGGCCCCCGCCCCCTTGGCCGGACGCCCCGCCGTCAGCTCAGCCGCGTCATCACCGCGATATAGGCGATGAACACCACGCCCAGGCCCCAGACCACGCCGCTGATCTCCCGCGCCCGGCCGAGCGCCAGGAACAGCAGGATATAGCTCAGCGTGCCGATCGCCATGCCGTTGATCAGGTTGTTGGTCAGCACCGTCAGCAGCAGCGTCAGCGCCACCGGCACGGCATTGGTGAGCTGGCCCAGGTCGATCCGCGTCAGCCCCTGCAGCATCAGCACGCCGACCACCACCAGCGCCGGGGCCGTGGCCTGCGGCGGGATCACGGTGAAGACCGGCCAGACGAACAGCGCCAGGAAGAACAGCGCCGCCACGGTGATGGAGGTGAGTCCGGTGCGCCCGCCCGCCTGCACGCCAGTGACGGATTCGATATAGGCCGTGACCACGGAGGTGCCGAGGATCGGCCCCACGATCGTCGCCGTCGCATCCGTGGAGAAGGCCGCCGTGGCATTGGGGATGGACCCGTCCGGCCGGCGCAGGTTCGCCGCCCCCGTGACGCCGATCACCGTCGCCAGCGTCGAGAAGAACTCGGCGCAGACGAAGTAGAAGAGGATCGGCAGCACCACGATGAAGTTCTGGAACATGTAGGAGAAGTCGAGCTGGCCGAAGGTGTTGGACGGCCAGTGCGGCAGCGCCAGAAAGGCGGAAGGCGCCTTGGTGATCGCCGTGCCGTTCGGCAGCGGCACGAAGCAGCCGATGACGGTCAGCACGGCGATGGACAGGATCAGCGCGCCGGGAACCTGCCGCGCCACCAGCATCGGCGTGACCAGGATGCCGGCCAGGGTCAGCAGAACCGCGGGTTCGCGCAGCGAGCCCATGGCGATGAAGGTGCCGGGATTGGCCACCACGAAGCCCGCGCCGCGCAGGGCGATGAAGACGATATAGGCGCCGACCGCCGCGCTGATGCCGACCTTCAGCACCTCCGGCACGTCCTTCGCCACCTTCTCGCGCAGCTTCGTCAGGCTGAGCAGCAGGAAGACCACGCCGGTGAAGCAGACCATGGCGAGCGCGCCCTGCCAGGGCACGCCCATCCCCTTCACCAGGATGAAGGTGAAGACAACGTTGGACCCCATCGCCGGCGCCACGGCGAGCGGCAGGTTCGCCGTCAGCCCCATCATCACGCTGCCGAAGATGGCGGCCAGCGCGGTGGCGATCACCAGGTCGCCGCGGTCCATGCCGGCCTGCGACATGATCGCCGGGTTCACCGCGATGATATAGGCCATGGCGGCGAAGGTGGTGAGGCCGGCGATCGCCTCCTGCGGCACGGAACTGCCGCGCTCGCTCAGCTTGAAGAAGCGGTCGAGTGCGCCTTTCGGCCGTGCCTCGCCGATGGGCGCCCCCGCGCCCAGGCTTGCATTACTCATCTTGCATTGCTCATCTTGCATTGCTCATGTGGAGAACCCCCTCCTACCAGACCACCGGATGCGTCTCGCCGGTCTGCACGTTGACGAAGCCCAGCGGCGCCTGCTCGCAGGGGGCCACGAGTACCCAGCGCCAGGGCGCGCAGGTGAGGGTGGCGAAGATCAGGCGTTCCGGGAAACCAGGGAACCAGCGGGGGTGGAAGGTGGGCTCGTACATCCACTCCACCTTCGCGCCCTCGTCATAGAGGTGCTGCATCTCCGCGTTCAGCGCCTCCGCCGGGCGGCAGCTCATCAGCCCGCCGACCTCGTAGCGCACGGTGGCAACCAGCGCGCCCTCCCGCACCAGGGCCCAGCCGCCGCCCGTCTCGCGCAGCGCGTTCACCGCCTTCGCCATGGCCTCGTCGCAGGAACCCACGACCCAGATGTTGTGCTTGTCATGCGCGACCGAGCAGGCGAGCGCCGTGCCGGGCGTGGCCGGTCCGCAGCCGAGCCAGAACATCCTCGCCGTGCGCCCCTCGCCGGAGAAACGGTCCACGATGGCGAATTTCGTGACGTGGCGCGCGGCGTCGCGCTGCACGGCGCCATCCGCGACCGGCAGCTCCATGGTGATGAAGCCGTCATTCCAGTGGAAGGGGCGCAGCAGCGCCGCCTGCATCGCCGCGCGTCCCGGCGTGGCGGCGATGCGGAAATCCTCGGCTGTCATCTCGCGCCGGATGTTCACCGTCCGCGTCGCCCATTCCGGCCATGCGATGCGCGGCACCGGCCCGGTGTAGCGCGTGCCCTCGCTCACCGGCTGTCCATCGGCCCAGACCTTCGCGATCTCCAGCGCCGCGACATCGCGCAGCAGCACCACGTCGGCGAAGCGGCCGGGCGCGAGGCTGCCCACCCAGGGGGTCAGGCGCATGTGCCGCGCCGGGTTCAGCGTGACGCACTGGATCGCGGTTTCCGAGGCGAGGCCCAGGCGTATCGCGGTGCGGGCATTGTGGTCCGTGGCGCCCAGCCGGATCGTGTCCGAGGCGCTGCGGTCGTCGGTGGTGAAGGCGACCTGCGACCAGTCTGCGAGGCCCTTGTCCAGCAGCCAGGGGATCACCTGGTCCATGGAATAGGGGCGGATCTCGGTGAAGATGCCGTGGCGGAGCTTCTCCCACACCTCCTCCGGCGACCAGGCCTCATGGTCGGAGGCGAGGCCGGCGGCGGCGAAGGCGTTGATCTCCGGCAGCTCCCGCAGCCCCGCGCCATGGCCCTCCACCACGCCGCGCTGGGCGAAGGTCGCCTGGATCATGCCCCAGAGCCGCTTGTAGGACGGGTTCTCCGGGTTCCAGACGGCGGGCCAGTCCATCACCTCGTCCAGCCCGGCCACCATCAGGCTCTCGCGCAGGAAGCCCTGCTGCTCGTCATGGCCGAACCAGCCGCCGCCCCATTCATAGGCGGTGGGCGGCACGGCGGAGCCGGGCAGGGGGAAGATCTTCAGCGGCGACCCCTGGCGCCGGGCCGTGAGCCAGAATTCCAGGTTGTGCGGCCCGTCCACGTTGGAGAATTCGTGGCTGGCCTCGCAGGTCCAGGTATTGCCGCGCGGCAGCACCAGCGCCGCCTCCCACTCCGGCGTCAGGTGGGAGCTCTCGATATGCTTGTGCACCTCGCCGAAGCCAGGCACCGCGGCGAGGTCCGGCTCATGGACGCGCTCCCCGGCCTCGCCGGGCCAGGAGCCGGCGGGGCCGACATAGGCGATGCGGCGGCCGCGGATGACGACCTCCGCATCCTCCATCCAGCTCCGGGTATGCACGTCCAGCAGTCGTCCGACCCGCAGCACCCGGTCCGCCGGGCGCCGGCCCAGGGCCACCAGTGTCAGCTCCTGGCGGATGCTCACCTCGCTCGCGGCATCGATCAGCAGGTCGTCGGGAAGACGGGCAGGGGTCATGGCAGATCCGGCGGGCTGGGGGATGGCGGCGGCGCGGGTCTGGCTCCCCCGGCCACCGGGCCCGCGGAAAATCTTGCAATTCGAGTGCCATGTACAGGGGCGCCGCCACCCGTCACCCGCCGTGAAGTGCCGGGCCGGACCGCCCAGTTATCCCCAAAATCCGTGGAAGGTTCTGTGGATAACCATCCGGAAATGTGACGGAGCCGAGGCACTTCCTGGGCTTTTTCGACCTTGCCGCAAAATGCCTCCGAAGCGGGGGGAAACCGGCCCCGTCCAACCGGAAGCGACAGCCGAAGCGGAAGAAACCCCGCCGGAGGGGGTTCCGCCGTGCCCCGACAATCCGCCGGGGCGCGGCCGGCGCCTCACTTGGTGCCGAAGAGCCGGTCCCCCGCATCGCCCAGGCCGGGCAGGATATAGGCATGGTCGTTCAGCTCGCGGTCCAGCGAGGCGGTGAAGACCGGCACGTCCGGATGCGCTTCGGCGAAGACGCGCAGCCCTTCCGGCGCGGCGAGGAGGCAGGCGAAGCTCACCTGCGAGGCACCGGCCTGCTTGATGCGCGACACGGCGGCGGCGGCGGAATGGCCGGTGGCCAACATGGGGTCCACCGCGATCACCTGCCGGGCGCCGATGTCGTCGGGCAGCTTCAGGTAGTATTCCACCGGCACCAGGGTCTGCGGGTCTCGGTACAGGCCGACATGGCCGACACGGGCGGAGGGGACGAGGTCCAGCATCCCCTGCAGCAGCCCGTCGCCGGCGCGCAGGATGGACACGAAGCAGAGCTTCTTGCCCGAGAGGATGGGCGCCTCCATCACCTCCAGCGGCGTCTCGATGCTGGTGGTCTCCAGCGGCAGGTCGCGCGTGACCTCATAGGCCATCAGCAGGCTGATCTCGCGCGCCAGGCGGCGGAACTCGCCGGTCGAGGTCTCCTTGCGCCGCATCAGCGTCAGCTTGTGCTGCACCAGGGGGTGGTCGATCACCTTCAGGGTCGGATGGGCGGCGGACATGGTGTCGGGACCTTCTTCGTCTCGGCGGGAAAGGGCTCGGCCGGTCAGAAGACCGTGCCGTCGCTCCGCACGTTCAGGGGCGGGGTGCCGCCGGGGCGCTTCTCGCGGGCGATGCGCCGGCCGGCGGCCCAGGTGCCGCCTTCCAGCACGCGGGCCAGGGGCATCTCCGCGGCGGTGAAGCCCAGCCGGTCGCGGACGCCCTCCGCCACCCGGTCCAGCAGCGCCACGGTCAGGGCGCGCCATTCCACGATGGCCTCATGCTCCACGGGCAGGGGATGCTCCGCCAGGGCGGGGTCGCGCAGCTCCAGCACGCCGAGATCGAGGAACAGGCCGCCATTGCGGTATTCCGGCAGGCCGGTCAGCTCGTCGAGCCCGGCCACGCGCAGCCCGGCATCCTCCAGCGCCTCGATCAGCGAATAGCTGAGCCATTGCGAGAGCTTGTGGAAGGGCAGCAGGCCGAGCGCAGGCTCCTCCGGCGCGGCGAGGGGGTGCCGCCAGACATCGCCGAGATTCTCCCCGCCCAGGCTGAGCCGGGATGGCCAGATCGGCGCGAAACCCTCCAGCACCGCGGCCAGCACGGCCCTGGCAGGCAGGGCGCCGGGCAGGGCACCCCCCCCGGCCTGTGCCGCCAGATGGTCGTAGAGGCGCCCGATCCGGGCCTGGGGGCCGAAGATGTCCGGCCGGGCGCGCAGCGCGGCGCCCAGCGCCCGCATCAGCGCGGCGCGGCCCTCCAGCCCTTCCAGCGGATTGCCCGGCCCCACCTGGAAGGCGGCGCCGAGCGAGGCGGCGTCGATCCGCGACAGGCCCTCCGCATCGGCGCGCAACGGATGCGTCGGATCGCCCGAGAAGAGCCCGGTGGCGAAGGCATGGAGGCTGGCCACGGCCAGGCCCTCGGAGCGGGCGATACGCTGCCCGTCCTCGGTGAAGGCCCAGTCCGGCCCGGCCCCGGCGTCGAGCAGCACGCTGACGACGCAGAGATCGAAGCGGATGCGGGCGACCTCCTCGCCGGACTGGTCCTCCAGCATCCGGGCGAGCGCGCCCCAGCGGTCGCGCCCGCCGGCGGCGAAATGCCGCCAGCGCGCATGATAGGGGATGGCGAGGTCCGGGTAGTTGTCGCGGATCACCGCCGCGACATAGTCCGCCGCCACGTCCAGCCGTTCCGGGTGCAGCCGGAAATGCGGCAGGGCGTCATGCTCCGCCAGCGCCAGCATGGCGTGGGCCCGCCGCCGGATCGTCGCCGGGTCGCGCAGCAGGGCGAGCTGCGCGGCGGTCTCCGCCCTGTCCTCCGCCGCGCTCACTCCTGCAGCCCGCGGCCCTTGGTGATGGCGAGCTCGGCGGCATCCGGCACCTTGTCGGTGAAGTAGCCGGCCGCCTTCTTGGCATCCATCTCCACCTGCGCGTCGGGCGGGATCAGCTCCTCGGGGATGGGCACGCGCTCCACCACCTCGATGCCGCTGGCCACGATGGGCTCGTACTTCATGTTGCTCATGGAGACGAGCCGGTCGATGCGGGTGATGCCCAGCCAGTGCAGCACGTCTGGCATCAGCTCCTGGAAGCGCATGTCGTGCACGCCCGCCACGCCGGCGGTGCAGGCGAAGTAGCGGTCGGCGCGGTCGCCGCCCTCCTGCCGCTTGCGCGCGTTGTAGACAAGGAACTTGGTCACCTCGCCGAGCGCGCGCCCTTCCTTGCGGTTGTAGACGATGACGCCCACGCCGCCGCGCTGCGCCTCCTCGATGCAGACCTCGATGCCATGCGCCAGATAAGGGCGGCAGGTGCAGATGTCGGAGCCGAACACGTCGGAGCCGTTGCACTCGTCATGGATGCGGCAGGCGATGCGCGTTTCGGGCCTGCCCAGCTTCGCCGGGTCGCCGAAGAGATAGACGGTCATGCCGCCGATCGGCGGCAGGAAGGTCTTGAGGTCCGGCCGCGTCACCAGTTCCGGGAACATGCCGCCGGTCTGCTCGAACAGGCCGCGGCGCAGGTCGTTCTCGGTGATGCCGAAGCGTTCCGCCACGCCGGGCAGCCACCAGACCGGCTCGATGGCTACCTTGGTGACCCGCGCATCGCCGTTGGGGCCGAGGACCTGTCCGTCCGGCTCCAGCCGCCCGGCGCGCATCGCGGCGGTCAGCTCCGGCATGTTGATATGAGCCTTGGTGACCGCGATGCTCGGCCGGATGTCGCGCCCCGAGGCGATCTCGGCACCGAAGGCCTCGGTGGTCATGTGGCCCCAGGGATCGAGCGAGACGATCCTCCCGGGGTCTGCCCACTGCGCGAAGGGACCGATGGGCTCCGCCGGGCGGGTGTTGGTCAGGTCCGGCCGGTGGCCGGCGGAAAGCTGCCCGGCGGCGACGGCCAGGGCGCGATAGAGCGCGTAGGAGCCGGCATGGGTGCCGATGGCGTTGCGGCTGCCCTCGCCGGGGGTGGCGATCACCGGGCCGCGCCGCTGCGGGTCGGCGGCGCCCCATTGCACCGTGGGAGCACCCTGGCCGGCCATTCCGGGATGCGAGGTGAGGATGATGGGACGCGCCGGGCCGGGCTGGTTGCCGCGGAGGGCCGCCTGCAGCGGCGGGGACGCGAGCGGCGAAGGGGTGGCTTCCGGGATCTGGCTCATCGCGCGGAGCCTCCCCGGCGGGCCGGTTCCTTCCAGGGCCGGGCTTGCCGGGACGAGGGGATCTGCACGATGCGCTGGATCATCCGGAAGGGCTCCATGGCGAGGATGGCCGCTCAAGTCCGGGAGGCTATGGTGACCTTGACCGATCGGTCAACTTGCAAGATGGGCACGGATCGGTCGTCCTCCAGGGGATCGGGATGGTGAAGCACGCGGAAACGGCAGGCGCTGGCGCCGGAGACGGCAAGCCTGCCTCTCGGAAGGGCAGACGCGAGGCGCTGCGGGCGCAGATCCTGCGCGCGGCGGAACCTGTCTTCGCGGAAGCGGGTTTTGCCGGGGCCAGCATGTCCGGCCTCGCCGAGGCGGCCGGCCTGCCCAAGGCCAATCTCCACTACTATTTCGGCACCAAGGAAGGGCTCTACCGCGCGGTGCTGGACGACATCCTGGCGCTCTGGCTTTCCGCGACCGACGACATCCGCCCGGACAGCGATCCCGCCACGGCGCTCACCGCCTATATCCGCGCCAAGATGCGCCATTCGCGCCTGCGGCCGCACGCCTCCCGCGTCTTCGCCAACGAGGTGCTGCACGGGGCACCCCAGCTGCACGGCTTCTTCGCGCGGGATCTCAGGGAGCTGGTGGAGCGGAAGGCGGAGGTGATGGAGGGATGGATCGCCGCCGGGCTGATGCGCCCGATCGACCCGCGGCACCTCTTCTTCTCCCTCTGGGCCATGACCCAGACCTATGCGGACTTCGCGTCGCAGATCGCGCCGGTGCTGGGCATCGCGGAGATGGACGAACGGGCCTGCGCAGAGGGCGAGGACACCATCCTCCGCCTGGTCCTCGGCGCCTGCCTGCCTGACGTGGGGGGAATGACTTCAGGGCGAGAAAGCCACAAGGGCGCCGGAACGTTCACGAAAAGAACAAATGGTTAATACAACCTTTGCGATGCAATAGGTCAGATGATACACCCATTGATATGACAAAAATCCTTGGGAGCCGCCTTGGCGAGCAAGATAACGCGAAGGAAAACCATCTGGGCGATAGGTTCTTTCGGTGTCTCGCGTAGGGCGGAGGCTGCTTCCCCGCACCGTCTCTCATCCGGCGATTTCGCATCCGGGTGGCACGCCTTCGCGCGGCATTTCCTGACGGCCGAGGGCCGGGTGGTCGATACGGGAAACGGCGGCATCACCCATTCCGAGGGGCAGGGCTGGGCAATGCTCTTCGCCCTGCAGGCCGGCGACCGGACGCGCTTCGAACGAATCGCCGACTGGACGCGTGAGAACCTCCGCCGCACATCGGACGGCCTGCACGCCTGGCGCGGCAAGGGCAGCGACGGCAGCGAGGACCTCAACAACGCCACGGATGGCGACCTGTTCATCGCCACGGCGCTGATCCTGGCCGGCGAGCAATGGGGACGGCCGGAATGGCGGGCGGGTGGCCTCGCCACCGCGCAAGGCATCCTCCGGATGCTGCCGCGCCGGGTCGGTGGGCGGCTCGTCCTGCTGCCGGGCCTGCAAGGCTTCGAGCGGAGTGGAGAGGTTGTCGTGAACCCCTCCTACTACGCCTTTCCGATGATGCGCGTTCTCGCCCGGGCGCTGCCCGACCCGCTCTGGCTCGACCTGGCCACGGATGGGCTGGCCCTGCTGCGGGATTCCTGTTTCGGCCCCTATGGCCTGCCCGCCGACTGGGTGGCGGTGTCCCGGGCGGATGGGGGCGTGACGCTGGCGGAAGGCTGGCCGGCGCGCTTTTCCTATGATGCCGTCCGGGTGCCGCTCTGGCTCGGCTGGGCCGGGCTGGTGGACGAGCCGGGGCTGCGCGGCCCGGCATCCTTCTGGGCCGATGCGCCACGCCCGCCGCCTGCCTGGGTGGACCTGCGCAACGCGGAAGCCGCGCCGGTCCCGGCGCTGCCAGGGATGGCGGCGGTGGCCGGGCTGGCGATGCGCCGTGCCGGCATGGCCCCGGCGGCCAGCCGCCCGGAAGGCGCCTCCCGCTCACCTCTGCGGGAAAGCATCCCCCCCGCGCCTATCCCCGCGCCCCTCTGGGACGACACCTACTACTCGGCGGCGCTGAGCCTGCTCGTCGCCCTGGCGGACCGCCCGGCATGAGCGTGCCGGAGCGTTCCCTCATCCCTTGCACTGCACATGGCCCAAGCCGGTCGGGAGGCGCCTCGCATGGATGGCAAGTCTGATGTGTTGCGTGTGGCGGAAGCCCTGGGCGCGACGACCCTGAGATACCGGAACTTCAGCAACGAGGCCGTGCGGCGCGATCCGCCGCCCCGGCCGGCGCCGGATGAGGCACCCTCGCCGCCCGATGCCGCGCCGGTTGCCGCCCCGCCGCCGACGGCCATGGCTCCTCCGGCGGCGATGCAGGCTCCCGTCCCGCCTTCAGGCCCGGCGTCCATCCCGCATCCCGCGCAGGGGCCCACACAGTGGCCCGCACAGGGGCCCGCACAGGGGCCCGCACAGTGGCCCGCACAGTGGC
>NZ_BDLP01000165.1:0-9514 GCF_001950415.1 Roseomonas sp. TAS13 | reverse complement strand
GCTCTATGCGGGGACCAACCTGCTGGCGAAGCTCTATACGGACGAGCGCGCCCCGGCGCGCCTCGCGCGCCACGCGGCGCTGCGCCTGGGCAACCGGCTGACCCCCTTCAAGCACATCATCCGCGGCATGTTGATGGAAAGCGACGGGCCGCGCCCTTCCGCCCGGGGGTAGGGCACCGCTGCGCCTCCTGCTCATCCGCCACCTGCCCGTGCCGGAGGGGGCGGGGCGCTGCTATGGCCGCCTCGACCTCGCGGCGCGGCCAGCGGAGCCGGTGGAGATCGCCGCCCTGCACCGGGACATCGCCTGGCTGCACCGGCCCGCCCTGCTGAGCAGCCCGGCCCGGCGCTGCCGGGACCTCGCGCGCCGTCTCGGCCCGGCGCCGCGCCTGGAGCCGCGGCTGCGGGAGCTGGACTTCGGCGACTGGGAGGGCATGCCCTGGGATGCCGTGCCCCGCGCGGCGCTGGACGCCTGGGCCACCGATCCCGCCGGCTTCATCCCCCCGGGCGGCGAGGGGATGGCCGATTTCCTGGCGCGGCTGGGTGCCCTGGCCGAGGCGCTGCGCCATGCGGCCCGGGATGCCGTGCTGGTGACCCATGGCGGGCCGATGCGGGTGCTGCCCGCGCTGCTGCGGGGGGAGGCACCGGACCTGCTCGCCCCCGCGCCGGGCTTCGGCGGCGTGGTGCGGGTGGAACTGCCGCCCGGGTCAGGGTCATCGCCCCGGTAATCATCCCGGCGGCAGCAGGGTGGCGAGGTCCACCGCCCCGGCCATGGCCAGATAACCGATCCGGTTCGGGTGCAGCCCGTCCCCCGCGCCCCCCACGGTGCTGCCCGGCACCATCTCGGGCCGCAGCCCGCCCGTGGCCGGGTCGAGGGTGGCGCGGTCGAAATCCGCCACCGCGTCGAACAGGCCGGAATGCCGGATGGCGTCGTTGACCGCACGCCGGCGCGCATCCTGCTCCGCGCCGCCATGCGCGGGGTTGGTGCTGGCCAGGGCCGAAACGAGCGTGGCGCCCACCAGCCGCACACCGGGAATGCCGGCCCGCAGGCGCCGGGCGCCTTCCCGCATCCCCGCCAGCACCGTCCCGGGCACCACGCCGTTGCCGCGGGCGAGGTCGTTGATCCCCAGCGCCCAGATCACGCTGCGGACGCCGGACAGGCGGATCGCGTCCCGCTCCAGTCGTTCCAGGGCGGGTGGGCCACCCGGCCAGGGAGAGGCGGGACCGTAGCCCTCCGGCCCCAGGATGCGGTTGCCGTTGATCCCCGCATTCACCACGGACACCGGCCCGCCATGGGCGGCGCGGAGGCGCCATGCCAGCGCGTCCGGCCAACGGTCGTCGCCATTCAGCGTGGCGCCGACGCCATCGGTGATGGAATCGCCGAGGGCGACCACCATGGGCAGGCCGGGCGGGGCCTGCATGTCCACCGCGTCGAGAAAGAACCAGGAGGTGGTCGGGAAGGGGAAGCCCGCCTCGTCCTCCCGCTCCCCCAGCGGCCCGCTTCCCGGCGCGGAGAGGTAGGAGGTCTGGAGCGCCGTGGCGTGCCAGGTCATCGGCCCGCTCGCCCCGGGGACATGAAAGGACACGGCCAGCTTCCGGCCTTCCAGCAGGGCAGGCGACGGATCGGCGAAGGGCAGGGGGACGGGATCGGACCAGGCCTCGCCGCCGGGCGGGATCGAGATGCGCCCCTCGCCCCCGAAGCGCAGCGGCCGGTTGCTGCCGGGCAGCAGCGCGGCGCCGCCGGCCTGCACCCCCACCCAGGCATCACCGATCGCCAGTGCCCGCGTGCCGAAGGCGTTGGAGAAGCGCAGCCGCAGGCGCGGCCCCCAGAAGCCTGGCCGCAGCACCATGCGGAAGCTCTGGTCGCGGGCCCCGCCGGCCGGGTCGGGCAGGCTGTAACGCTGCTCCGGCTGGGCGGAGGTGAAGCCCACGGGATAGGGTCCCTGGGCGGAGGCGGCCCAGGCGGTGGTCCAGGCGGTGGTCCAGGTGGTGGTCCAGGCCGCGCCTTCCGGGGAAGGTTGCGAGGCGGCGGGCCATGCCGCGGAAGCCAGCGCGGCGGCGGGCAGGGCGCGCAACAGCCCGCGCCGCGGGAACGCCTGGAAAGGGTGGGCTTGTCCCGGATCGGCCATGCCGCAGCCTCCCATCCCTGGGGGCCGGGCGGCAAGTCACCCAGGCCCCGCCCAGTGGCCCAGGCTGGCCGCCAGCAGGCTCAGCACCACGGCCTCGGCCAGTTGTTCGCAGGCACCCAGCACATCCCCCGTATGGCCGCCTACCTGGCGGCAGGCCACCCGCGCCATGCCCAGGGCGCAAAGGCCGGTGAGCAGGATTCCGCCCAGCGCCACCGGCAGGGGCAGCTGGTCCTTGCGGGTCATCCGGTCATAGCCCTCGGCCTCGGCCTGCTCGGTCAGCCTCGCCTGGAGGTTGGCGGCCACGCCCGGCATCGCCCGGCTGCCCACCGCCTCGACCCGCGCCTGCTCCAGCGTGTCGAAGACCTCCTTCGCGTCGCGGCGCGCGGGCAGGCGGGCGGCGTGGGTGGTCTCGTCGTGGTAGCGCAGCTTCAGCGCCACGGCATCGGCGGCACCGCGCAGCCGCGCCATCTCGGCGGGCGGCAGGGCACGGGTCGGCAGCGGCAGGCGGGCGCGCTTGCCGGTCAGGCCGGAGGGGCCGGGCTGGAAGGCCACCTGCACGTCATCGGTGCGGGCGATGGCGCGGACCGCGCCGGCGGTGGCCCGCTTGAATTCCTCCTGGCGGGACAGATCCTTGGAATTGCTCACCGACACCTCTCCCACCGGCCGCAGTCATCCCGTGGGGCGGCAGCGCCCGGCGCGCCGCCCCGCCTTTCCGTCAGGCCTTGACGTAGAGGCCCGTCGGGATCTCCTCGTTGAAGCAGCGCTGGTAGTATTCCGCCACCGTGGCGCGCTCCGCCTCGTCGCACTTGTTGAGGAAGGAGAGGCGGAAGGCGAAGCCGACATCGCCGAAGATCTTGGCGTTCTCGGCCCAGGTGATGACCGTGCGCGGCGACATGACGGTGGAAATGTCGCCGGCGATGAAGCCCGCGCGCGTCAGGTCGGCGAGGCTGACCATCGCCTCGATCTGCTTGCGGCCCTTCGGGTCGGTCACGCCCATCTTGGCGGAGACGATGTCGGTCTCCTGCTTGTGCGGCAGGTAGTTCAGCGTCGCCACGATGTTCCAGCGGTCCATCTGGCCCTGGTTGATCTGCTGCGTGCCGTGATACAGGCCGGTCGTGTCGCCCAGGCCCACCGTGTTGGCGGTGGCGAAGATGCGGAAGCCCGGATGCGGGCGGATCACGCGGTTCTGGTCCAGCAGGGTGAGCTTGCCCTCGACCTCCAGCACGCGTTGGATCACGAACATCACGTCGGGGCGGCCCGCGTCGTACTCGTCGAACACGATGGCGCAGGGGCGCTGCAAGGCCCAGGGAAGGATGCCTTCCTTGAACTCGGTGACCTGCTTGCCGTCCTTCAGGACGATGGCGTCCTTGCCCACCAGGTCGATGCGGCTGATGTGGCTGTCCAGGTTCACGCGGATGCAGGGCCAGTTCAACCGGGCCGCCACCTGCTCCACATGGGTGGATTTGCCGGTGCCGTGATAGCCCTGGATCATCACGCGGCGGTTGAAGGCGAAGCCGGCCAGGATCGCGAGCGTCGTGTCCTTGTCGAAGCGGTAGGTCGGGTCGCGCTCCGGCACGTGCTCGGTCGGGTTCGAGAAAGCCGGGACCTCGAGGTCCGTGTCGATCCCGAAGACCTCGCGCACCTTGACCCGCGCGTCGGGCATGTCGGGACGGCTGTCGGGCAAGGTGGCGATGGTGTCCATCGGGGGGTTCCCGCTTCTCAGTGTCAGTGTGGCAAGGGCCTCAGGCGGCGACGCTGGTCGCCTGGGCCCCCAGGGTGGCGAGCCGCTTGCGCAGCAGGCTGTAGGCGCGGTTCACGTCCTTCAGACGTTCCTCGGCCGACTTGTCGCCGCCGTTGGTGTCCGGATGATAACGCTTGGCGAGCTCTTTCCAACGCTCGCGCAGCGCATCTTCCTCGAGCGGCCAGCCGAGGCCCAGCACGTCGAGCGCGGCACGGAGCTCAGCTGGTGCCTTGGTCGCCGATTTTCGAGGGGTGGGCTTGGCGTCGGCGAAGAGGCCGAGCGGGTCCTTGAGCTGCGAGGGATCGAACTTGCCCTGCATGCCGAGGCGGCCAAGAGGCCAGGTCGGGCGCTGCCAGCCGGAATCCTCCTTGAGATGGACTTCGATCTCCTCCGGCGTCATTCCCTTGTAGAAGTCCCACGCCTGATTGTAGGCGCGGACATGTTCCAGGCAGAAATGATAATAGTCGCGCAGGCGGGACCGGTCGCGAGGGGCGCGAAACTCCCCGGCCGCCTCGCAGCCTGGGAAATCGCAACGGCGGAAGCTGCTGCTTCCGGGTGAGGGCGGGGTGTGTGTCGTGCCGCGTCGGGCCATGGTGTCCCCCTTATGGGCGTCCGGCGCCATGCGGGCAAGGCAGTATCCTACGCTTCATAAACATCGGTAACGCATGGAAAAAGCGGTTGCATGATCCCAGAGCATCCTCATTCTGCGGGCGCGCGCGCCGCCCGCCTGCACGCCGCCCTGGCCGCCGCCTTTCCGGGCGCCGAGGTCACGGTGCGTGACGACAGCCATCACCACGCCGGCCATTCCGGCGCCCGGCCGGGGGGCGAGACGCATTATGCCGTCCGGGTGGTCTGGGCGGGATTCCAGGGGCAATCCCGGGTGGCCCGGCAACGTGCCGTGAACGCCACGCTGGCGGGGGAATTCGCCGGTGGCCTGCATGCCCTCGCCATCGAGGCCAGGGCGCCGGGCGAGGGCTGAGGGTATAGGCCGCGAAGGGGAATTGGAGAGGGAAGGGGCCGGGGGGAGCCGGCCCGCTTCCAAAACATTTCACGACCGGGTCTGAGCAGCTTTCTTGCTTTCTCGTTTGCCGCTGTGCGAACGTCTCATGATATGGATGTAATTTCATTTTAAGGTGCATTGGCCGCCAAGTCTTGCCGGATGGGTTGTACACCCCTCCGCCGGCGCCTCTCTGCTGACTGATTGAGGGAGATCAGGACGAATGCCTTCCAGGCGCTACCATGAGCTGGACGTCGTACGAGGTCTCGCCGCTTTCATTGTGCTTCTTCACCATGTTTGGATGTCGTTTCCACAGGCATTCCATGTGCCACCGCTGACCGGGGCATCCGGCCTCGCCGACTATCTTTTCTTCGCGCTGAAATACACGCCGGCACGGTTCCTCGTGGCCGGGCCCGGCTGCGTCGCGGTGTTTTTCGTGCTGAGCGGCTTCGTCCTTTCCGCATCCTTCGAGAACGGGCGCGGCATCTCGTATGGGCAGTATGTGGTGAAGCGGCTTTGCCGGATCTACCTGCCCTTTGCCGCCGCGGTGCTGGTGGCGGCCGGTTTCTATGCCGCGACCTACAAGGGCGCCATTCCCGGCATGAGCGACTGGCTGAACACGACCTCCTGGTCCATGCCGCTCACGCCGGACCTGGTCCTCGGCCATCTCGCGGCCTATGGCATGGAGCCCTATCACGATCTGAACGCCCCGATGTGGAGCCTGATCGTCGAACTGCGGGCCTCGCTGATCTTCCCGCTGGTCTTCCTGCTGGTGAGGAGCCGCAGCCTCTGGGCACCGCTGCTGGCCCTGGGCCTCTACATGGCGGCGGCGGGCTTCATGAGCCGGGACGGCCAGACCTTGCCCATGACCCCGCTGGGCAGCCTCGCCTTCCTGTTCCAGTGGATGCCGCTCTTCTTCCTGGGCTCGGCGCTCTGGTTCCAGCGCGAAAGGCTGGAACGGTTCTTCTCCGGCCTGCCCGCCGTGGCGCGGCTGGGGCTGGTGGCCATGGCGCTGCTGCTGCTGGGCATGCCGGCCTGGGGGCCGGTCTCCACCACGAGCATGGCGATGAAGCTGGTCTGGATGCTGGGCATGGGCTTCTCCGCCACGGTGATCATCACCGCCGCGATCAGCACCGCCCTGTTCCACCGCTTGGCGGCCATCCGGCCGCTGCGCCGGCTCGGGGAGATCTCCTACAGCCTCTATCTCTTCCACCAGATCGTCATCCTGGCCCTGGCGCATGGCCTGGTGGGAATCGTGCCGCCCGGCCTCGCGGTGCTGCTGGCGATCCCCGTTTCGCTGGTGGTGGCGGAACTCGGCTACCGGCTGGTGGAGACGCCCAGCATGCGGCTGGGCCAGCGGCTGACCCGCGGCGCCCCCCGGCCCGCTGCGGAGGCCCGGCCGGCACTCGAACCGATCAGCGTGACAGAGGAACTCGGCGCCGTCATGGCGGCCGAGCGCCGGTAGGACAAGATCCGGCGCGGCCAGGAAGCGTCCGGGAGCAACGAGCCGCGCCGGCGTGTCAGCCTTTCCGCCGCCGCACCACGGGGCTGTCGGGCGCATAGGCATGGCAGGTGCCGAGGATCGCCGGCGACAGGGGCGGCTCGCCCTCGCCGGCCTGCCGGCGCCGGCGGGTGCGGGCCGAGTGGAGGGTCTGGTAGGCGACGGTGGCCATCTGCGCCAGGAGTTCGCGCAGATGGGTGCAGCCCTCGGTGCCGCCGACCCGCTCCTTCACGGCACGGTTGAAGCCGGGGCCGATGCGGATTCCGGCCAGCCGGGCGAAGTTCGGCGCGATGTCCGGGCAGATCGAATAGGGCGAACTGTCTGTCGCCGCCTCGCAGGACAGGATCAGCATCTCGGCATCCACCGTCAGCCGGATCCACATGTCGTGCAGGGCCTCGCCCGGCATGAGGGTGCCGCGGTCCAGGTTGGGCAGCGGATAGGCCTTGGTGTCGGTCAGGCGGGCCTCGATGTCGAAGGACCCGTCCTCGCGCTCATAGCCGCGCAGGGTGATGTCGCGGCTGTGCTGGAGGGTGCGCGCCTCGGGCTGGGAAAGGGGCATGGGACGAGCCTAGCCCGCGATCGCCGGCGGCGGAATCGCCCGAAGCGTGAGGGTGCCATACTTCCGGCAGCAGGGAGGGCGCGATCCCTGGACGGGCCGGGGCTCCCAGGGGCGCGGGGAACGCCTCAGCCGGTGGCGCCGTCCTCCCGCAGCAGGGCCGCCACCACATCCTCCGGCACGTCGCCCGTGGTGAAGACGTCGCCCGGCTCGCGGATCAGCACGAAGCGGAGCGCGCCGTCGCGCACCTTCTTGTCCTTGCGCATCCGGCCCAGTAGCGCCTCCACGGTGAAGCGCCGCTCCAGGTCACGGATCGAGGCGGGCAGGCCCACGGCGCGCAGATGCGCCACCACGCGCCCGGGCAGGGCCGGGTCGCAATGGCCGAGCCGGGCGGAGAGCTTCGCCGCCAGGGCCAGGCCGATCGCCACCCCCTCGCCATGCAGCAGGCTGCCGTCATAGCCGCACTCGGCTTCCACCGCATGGCCGAAGGTATGGCCGAGATTCAGCAGCGCCCGGCCGCCCTCGGCGGATTCCTCGCGTTCGTCGGCGGCCACCACGGCGGATTTCAGGCGGCAGGATTCCAGTACCGCGTGGCGCAGCGCCGCCGGGTCCCCGGCCATGGCCGCCGGCCCCTGCGCCTCGCACCAGTCCCAGAGCGACCCTTGCAGCAGCCCGTGCTTGGCGACCTCCGCCCAGCCGGCGCGCAGCTCGCGCGGGGGCAGGGAGGCGAGGGTGCCGATATCCGCCAGGACCATGCGTGGCTGGTGAAAGGCGCCGGCGAGGTTCTTGCCGGCGCGCAGGTTGATCCCGGTCTTGCCGCCGACCGAGGAGTCCACCTGGGCCAGCAGGGTCGTCGGCACCTGCACGAAAGGCAGGCCGCGCAGGGCAACGGCAGCCGCGAAGCCGGCCAGGTCGCCCACCACGCCGCCGCCCAGGGCGATCACGGTCGTCTTGCGGTCGATCCCGGCGCCGAGCAGCGCGTCCAGCACGGCTTCGAGCGAGGCCATGCTCTTGGAGGCCTCGCCGGGCGGCACGGCGATCTCGGCGCGGATCTCGAAGCCCGCATCCTCCAGCCCGGCCCTCAGCCGGGCGCCGTGCAGGGCCGCCACCGCCGCGTCGGACACCACGGCCACGCGGCGCGCCGGCAGCACCGGGGCCAGCAGCCCCCCGGCGCGTTCGAGCAGGTGCCCGCCGATGGCGACCTCGTAGCTGCGCGCGCCCAGCGTGACCGGCAGGCGGGACGGCGCCTCATGGGCATGGAGCGCCGTTTCGACATCGGCGGTCGTCATGTCAGGGGTCTCATCGGTGCAATCCACCACGATATCGGCTTCCGCATAATAAGGATGGCGCACCTGCATGAGCCCGCGCAGGACCTCGGCCGCGTCGCGCCCGACGAACATGGGGCGATGGTCCCGCCCGGCCACCCGTCGCACCAGGGCGGGCAGAGAGCAGCGCAGCCAGACGGCGACGGCGCCGGAGGCACGCACCGCGGCGCGCGTGCGCGGATCGTTGAAGGCGCCGCCGCCCGTCGCCAGCACCACCGGCGGGCCGGCCAGGATGCGGGCGATCACCCGCCGCTCGCCGTCGCGGAAATGCGCTTCGCCATAGCGGGCGAAGATCTCGGAGACGGGCAGGCCGGCCGCGGCCTCGATCTCGGCATCGGTGTCGAGGAAGGGACAGCCGAGCCGCGCCGCGAGTCGCCGGCCGATCGAGGACTTCCCGGCACCCGGCAGCCCGACCAGGACGATGCTGCGGGTCGCGGCGGATGCCATCCGCTCCACGGCCGCGGAATCCGGGCCCGGGGTCCTTTCCCCCTGGATATGTCCCGCCTTGCTCTCCGCCCGGGTCCTTTCCGGAGCCGGCCCGGCCTCCGCCGGCGGGGCGGCGGGGCCACGGTTTCGCTCCGAATGCGGATCGGCGAGGATGTCCAGGTTGCGCGACACGATGCCCAAGGCTAGCACGGCTTCGCCCGCACGCGAGGGACCACGCGCAACTCCATGTTTCGTCGCCCACTGACCCTGATCATTCTTGTCATCATCGCACTGCTCGCCGTGGGCCTGCTCGTCATTGGTGCCTTTCCGCCCGATGTGAGTCCACAGCCGGTGGAGCGGACCATCCCGGCAGAGCGCTTCGGCACGCGCTGAGGGCGTCGCCGGGCGGCCCTCCTGCACGCCATGGATGCCCGTGTCGAGGCCTTTCTGGAGATGCTGGCGGCCGAACGCGGCGCCGCCCGCAACACCCTGGCCGCCTACGAGGCGGACCTGACGGATGTGGCGGGATGGCTGCGCCGGAAGGGCGGATCGCTGGAAAGCGCCACGCCCGAGGCCTTGCGCGGCTATCTTTCCGGCCTTTCGGGCGCCGGGCTTTCGGCGCGCACCGTCGCCCGGCGGCTTTCGGCGCTGCGCCAGTTCTTCCGCTTCCTGGCCCGCGAGGGAATGCGGGGCGACGACCCGACCGCGCTGCTCGACACGCCGCGCCTGCCGCAATCCCTGCCCAAAGCCCTGCGGGAGGAGGAGGTGGAGGCGCTGATCGCCGGGGCCTCCCGCCTGCCGGGGCGCCTGTCTCTTGATCACAAGTCTCGACGTCAGCATAG
>NZ_BDLP01000164.1:0-9624 GCF_001950415.1 Roseomonas sp. TAS13 | reverse complement strand
TGCGTAGATGTGATCAAGAGACAGCCCCCCCGCGCCGGTCAACGTCCGGTCCACCGCGGCGAAGAGGCAGCTTTCGGCATCGCCGCGCTCGGAACGCAGGATCTCCAGCGAGCGGCGCGTCGCAGCGTCCATCCGCAGCAGGCGGGATTCGCCGCAGCATTCCGGCGGCGCGAGGCGGGGCAGGGTGCCCCCCTGGGTGGCGCGCACATAGTCGAGCGCCATGGCCAGCGCCGCCACCTCCTCCTCCGAGAAGGCGCCGAAGCCGTCCAGGCTGGCGACCTCCCAGGCGGCGCGGGCGATGCGGGAGGGGTCGCGGGGCGGGGCCGTCTCGCGCAACCGCTCGCCGCAGCCGGCCAGCGCGCCGCTGGCGACCAGGGCAGGCGGGGCCAGGATCTCCGCCGGCTCCAGCCGTGAGAGCAGCGTCGCCGCCTCGGCCGGCAGGACGGATTCGGTGCAGACCATGCCGGTGGAGATGTCGAGCCAGGCGGCGCCCAGGCGTTCTCCCCCTCCCTCCGCCAGGGCGAGCAGCCAGGAGGGGCGGCCGCCTTCCAGCAGGGAATCCTCGGTCACCGTGCCGGGGGTGACGATGCGCACCACCTCCCGCCGGATGGTGCTGGCCTTGCGCGCCTTGGCCTGTTCCGGCGTCTCCATCTGGTCGCAGAGCGCGACGCGGTAGCCGCGCCGCAGCAGCCGGGCGAGATAGGCCTCGTGCGCATGGGCCGGCACGCCGGCCATGGGGATGGGCTGGCCGTTGTGCTCGCCCCGGTGGGAGGTGGCGAGGCCCAGCACCTCCCCGGCCAGGATGGCGTCGTCGAAGAACATCTCGAAGAAATCGCCGAGCCGGAAGAAGACCAGCGCGTCCGGATGCGCGGCCTTGGCGGCGAACCACTGGGCCATCGCCGGGGTGGCGCCCTCGGCGGCGGGAAGGTTGCGATTCATCCATCCTTCCTAGGGCGCCGCGCCGGGGGCGGTCCAGAGCGGATCGGGCATGGGGCGGGTGCGGCGGGCGATGCCCTTCCGCTTGGCATCCCGGCCGCCCCGTCGCACTCTCCCGCGCGTCAGCCAGGGAGCCACGCCATGAATCGCCGCAACCTCCTCAAGGGCGCCGCCGGGCTGGGGGGCGCCGCCCTGGCCGGCGGCGTCGCCGGGCCCGCCCTGGCGCAGAACAGTCGGGCCAGCACGCTGCGCTTCGTGCCGCAGGCGAATCTGAGCGCGCTGGACCCGATCTGGACCACCGCCACGGTCACCTCGAACCACGGCTACTACATCTTCGACACGCTCTTCGCCGTGGATGCGAACAACCGCGTGCAGCCGCAGATGGCCGAGGGGCACGAGGTCGCCGATGGCGGCAGGCTCTGGCGCTTCCGCCTGCGGGAGGGGCTGAAGTTCCATGACGGCACGCCGGTGCGGTCCGCCGACTGCATCGCCAGCGTGAAGCGCTGGGCCTCGCGCGATCCCTTCGGCCAGCTCATCACCGGCATCACCGAGGAATGGAAGGTGGTGGACGACCGGAACTTCGAGCTCCGGCTGAACCGTCCCTTCCCGGCGCTGCTGGAGGCGCTGGGCAAGGCCGAGGCCAATGTGCCCTTCATCATGCCGGAACGGCTGGCGAAGACCGACGGCGCCACGGCGATCACCGAGATGGTGGGCTCCGGCCCCTACCGCTTCGTGGCCTCCGAGTTCAATTCCGGCTCCCGCGCCGTCTATACGAAGTTCGACGGCTATGTGCCGCGCCATGAGGCGCCCTCGGCCGCCGCCGGCGCCAAGATCGCGCATTTCCAGCGCATCGAGTGGCACATCATCACCGATCCCTCGACCGCCGCGGCGGCCCTGCTGGCGGGCGAGATCGACTGGTGGGAGCGTCCGCTCGCCGACCTGCAGCCGATGCTGGCCCAGAGCCGCGACGTCAGGCGGGAGATCCTGGACAAGGCCGGCCGCATGGCGCTGGCGCGGCTGAACTGCCTGCAGCCGCCCTTCGACAACGTGAAGCTGCGCCAGGCGGTGCTGAAGTCGGTGGTGCAGGAGGACTACATGCGCGCCGCCCAGGGGGACGACCAGTCCACCTGGAACACGATGCGCAGCCTGTACCCGCAGCGCACGCCCTACTACGTGGACCAGGCCGACCTGATGCCGGGCAGCGTCGATGCCTGCAAGGCGGCGCTGAAGGAGGCGGGCTATGCGGGGCAGAAGCTGGTCATCATCAACCCGACCGACTTCCCGGATATCGGCCCGCTCGGCCAGGTGACGGCGGATGCGCTGCGCCGCGCCGGGATGAACGTGGAGCTGGCCGAGAGCGACTGGGGCACCGTCATCCAGCGCCGCAACTCGCGCGAGCCGGTGGAGAAGGGCGGCTGGAGCATGTTCCACACCACTGGCGGCTCCAACCTCTATGGCAGCCCGGCGACCTCGCCCCTGCTGCGGGGCCAGGGCGAGAAGGGCTGGTTCGGCTGGTGGAAGAGCGACAGGGCCGAGGCCCTGACGCAGGAATGGCTCTACGCCTCGGATGCCGATGCCCAGCGCCGCGTCGCCCTGGAGCTCGGCCGCCACGCGCTGGAGGAAGCCGGCACCCTGCCGCTCGGCCAGTTCACCGTCCGCACCGCCTTCCGCAAGGATCTCACCGGCTTCGTGGAGGGTTCCTCGCCCTTCCCTTGGGGGGTGCAGCGGAGCTGAAGGCGGCCGCCTTCCATGACTGGGGTGGAGACATGGCCTCCACCCCGCCTGGGTTGCGGGCGGGGGCCTATTCCGCCGGAACCGCGACATCCCCCAGCAGCTTGTCGACGGTGATCGGCAGGCTGCGGATGCGCTTGCCCGTGGCATGGAAGACGGCGTTGGCGATGGCGGCGGCGGTGCCGCAGATGCCGATCTCGCCCAGGCCCTTCACGCCGAGCGGGTTGCCCTTGTCGTTGTCCTCCTGCACGAAGATCACGTCGATGTCGTGGACATCGGCGTTCACCGGCACGTGGTACTCGGCCAGATTGTGGTTCATAAAGCGGCCGAGATTGTGGTCCTGCAGCGACTCCTCGGTCAGCGCCATACTCATGCCCCAGACCACGCCGCCGATGATCTGCGAGCGTGCGGTCTTGGGGTTGATGATCCGCCCCGCGGCGACGGCATCGACGATGCGGGTGACGCGGATGACGCCCAGCTCCTCGTCCACCCGCACCTCCGCGAAGACGGCGGAGTGCGTGTAGGAGGAATACGTCTTCTGCATTTCCTTGGAGGGGGAGGCGGTCTGCTCCTCCTCGATCCGGTCCAGCCCGGCGGCGCGCATCACCTCGGTGAGGGGCAGGGAGCGCAACGGGTCCGCACTCAGGCCGATGCGGCCATTGGCGAAGCTGACATCCTCCATCGCCGCGCCGGCGAGCGGGGAATCCGGCAGGCCGCGCGCGGCGCCGAGCAGGCGGGCGCGCACCATGTCGCAGGCCGCCAGCACCGCGGAGCCGGCCGAGGCGGCGGTCCAGGAGCCGCCCTCGACGGGCGAGGTGGGCAGGGAGCTGTCGCCGATCTTCGCCGTGACATCCTCCATCCCCAGCCCCAGCGCGTCGGCGCCGATCTGGGTCAGGATGGTATAGGTGCCGGTGCCGATATCGGCGGTGGCGGTGGCGACTTCCAGCTTGCCATCGGCGGTGAGGGTGGCGCGGGCGCTGGTCTTCATCATCTGCGCCTCCCAGACGCCAGAGGCCACGCCCCAGCCGATCAGCTCGCGCCCCTCACGCATCGAGCGGGGCTCGGGGCTGCGCCTGCTCCAGCCAAAGCGCTCGGCGCCCTCGCGATAGGCGGCGCGCAATTCCTTGGAGGTGAAGGGCTTGCCCTCGTTCTCGTCCTTTTCCGCATAGTTCCGCAGGCGAAGCTCCAGCGGGTCGGCCTTCAGCGCGTAGGCCAGCTCATCCAGCGCGGATTCCAGGGCGAAGAGGCCGGTTGGTCCGCCCGGGGCGCGCATGTCGCAGGGCGTGTAGGTGTCGATCTTCGCCAGCTTGTAGTCCAGCGCCACGTTCTCGCAGTGGTAGAGCAGGCCGGACCAGTTCACCACGACCTCCTGGTAGTCCTCGAACTGCGAGGTGCCGGAGATCGCCTCGTGCCGGATGGCCTGCAAGACGCCATCCGCAGCGGCGCCGATGCTGACGTCCTGCAGCACGTCGGGCCGGTAGCCGAAGGTGAACATCTGCTCGCGCGACAATACGACGCGCACCGAACGTTCCAGCTCCAGCGCCGCCATCACGGCGAGGAAAAGCTGGTACTGCGGCCGCAGCCCCGAGCCGAAGGCGCCGCCCACGAAGGGCGAGATCACGCGCACCTTGTCGGCGGACAGTCCGAAGACGTTGCTGACATACTTCTGGCTGTTCTGCGCGCCCTGGATCTTGTCGTGGACGGTGATCCTGCCGTCGCCTTCCCAGACCACGGTGGTGGCATGGGGCTCCATCGGGTTGTGGTGCTCGATGGCGATGCGGTACTCGCCCGCGACCTTGTGCGGGGCGGCGTCCAGGGCCTTCTCCGCATCGCCGCGCGGCGGGGGAGGGGGCGCGATGCCGGAACGCTTCTTCGGCGGCACATAGGCCGCGCCGCGCACGGCGGCGACATCCGTGGCATGCGGCGCTTCCTCGTAGCGCACCTGCACCAGCATGGCGGCATGGCGCGCGGTGGAGAAATCCTCCGCCACCACCAGCGCCACGGGCTGGCCGCTGTAGTGGATCTCGGCATCGTAGAGGGCGCGGAAGGGCGAGCCCGGCGGCGCCACGTCATCCTGGTAGTTCTTGCTGCGCCAGGCGGTGCGCGGCCGGTTCTCATGGGTGAAGACCTGCACCACGCCAGGCACGGCCAGCGCCGCCGCGGTGTCGATCGCGGCGATCTTGCCCCGGGTGATGCCGCTGGACACGACGACGCCGTGCAGCAGGCCGGGGGCGGTGAACTCGGCGGCGTACTTCGCCTCGCCGGTCACCTTGGCCTTGCCGTCCACGCGGCTCAGCGGGGAACCGAAATAGGGGGTGTTGCTGCTCATCGGACGTGTCCCCTCACTGGATCCGCTTGTCGGCGACGGGCTGCGGCGTGCCGGCCGCCGCCTGGGACAGGGCGCGCAGGATGGCCTGCCGCGCCATGGGAATCTTGAAATCGTTCTGGCCGTGGCCCCGCGCGCCCTCGATCAGCGCCTCGGCGGCGGGCAGGAAGCTTTCCAGCGTGGCAGGCCTGCCGCGCAGCAGCGCCTCCGCCTCGGGCCGGCGCCAGGGCTTGTGCGCCACGCCGCCCAGGGCGATGCGCGCCTCCTTCACCGTGTCGCCTTCCATCTCCAGCCCCACGGCGACGCTGACCAGGGCGAAGGCATAGGAAGCGCGGTCGCGGAGCTTGAGATAGGTGTGGTGTTCCGCGAAGCCCTGCGGTGGCAGGTCGATCGCGGTGATCAGCTCGTCCGCACCGAGATTCGTGTCGCGCTCCGGCGCATCGCCGGGCAGGCGGTGGAACCCGGCGAAGGGGATCTCGCGTTCGCCCTGCGGGCCGGTGACGCGCACCACCGCCTCTAGCGCCGCAAGTGCCACGCACATGTCGGAGGGATGGGTGGCGATGCAGCTCTCGCTGGCGCCGAGGATGGCATGGATGCGGTTCACGCCGGTCCTGGCCGGACAGCCGCTGCCGGGCACACGCTTGTTGCAGGGCGTGCCCGTATCATAGAAATAGTAGCACCGCGTCCGTTGCAGCAGGTTGCCACCGTTCGTGGCCATGTTGCGGAGCTGGGGCGAGGCGCCGGACAGGATCGCCAGGTTCAGCAGCGGGTAGCGTTCGGCGACGCGGCTGTCATAGGCGGTCTGGGCGTTGGTCACGAGGGCGCCCAGGCGCAGGCCGCCTTCCGGCGTTTCCGTGATCTCGCGCAGCGGCAGATGGGTGACATCCACCAGATGATCCGGCCGCTCCACATTCTCCTTCATCAGGTCGAGGAGATTGGTGCCGCCCGCGATGAATTTCGCCGCGCCGGCGGCGTGGCTGCGGACCGCGCCCGCGACGTCCGCGGCGCGAGTGTAGTCGAAGCGGTTCATTGCGCTTCCTCCCCGGCCTGCAGCGCCTGCTCGATCGCCGCCACGATGTTGGGATAGGCGCCGCAGCGGCACAGGTTGCCGCTCATCAGCTCGCGGATCTCGGCCGGGTTCTTCGCCCGCCCCTCGCGGATCAACCCGACGGCGGAACAGATCTGCCCGGGCGTGCAGTAGCCGCACTGGAAGGCGTCGTGGTCGATGAAGGCCTGCTGCACCGGATGCAGGTGGCCGTTGGACAGCCCCTCCACGGTGCGGATCTCGCAGCCTTCCTTCATCACGGCCAGGGTCAGGCAGGAATTCACCCGCACCCCGTCCACCAGAACGGTGCAGGCACCGCACTGGCCCTGGTCGCAGCCCTTCTTGGTGCCCGTCAGGCCGATATGGTCGCGCAGGGCATCCAGCAGGGTCGTCCAGGGTGCCAGCGGCACGGTGTGGTCCTGGCCGTTGACCCTCAGGGTCACGTCGCGTGCCTCATGGCCGGGTCTGGCCCCGGCGGGGGCCTCGGTCGCGGTCTCACTCAATGTCAGGCCCTCCGGCTTCGTTTGCTTATGGCGTCGGAACGGAACGAACCGTCCCCGTGCCGATGGCCTCGGGGCGGAATTCCGGCGGTTCATTCCATGGCCGCTCAACGCCTCCGGGGAGGAGCCGGTTGCCGGAAGGGCGAGGCGCGCGGGAGGCTCACGCCAGAAGTGAGGCGATGGCCCGCATCCGGCGGTTGCGGTATGGCGCCGTGACGGCCAGAACCGGCTCGGCCCGGCCCGGCCCGCCCGGCCGCCGGAATCAGTGCTGCGGTAAGCCCGCACCGCTCGCCACAGCGTGAATCCCGGGGCGGCTTCTCAACAGGGCCGCCCAAGCGCCTGATCCGTGGCGGAAATGCCCCAGTCCTGATTCGGATGCGTAAGCTCCTCCACCAGATATTGTGTGAAACCGAGGGTCTGATAACCATATATATGGTCACTGAGCCCGAGGCGCCGAATCCGGCGCGACCCGGGCAGGCCCCTGATTTTCCTGACCGAGGTTGCTGATGGACGGCTACGCGCAGACTCTCGCCCCTGGATTCGCCCCCCGCCATGGCGGGGTGGCGGCCCGGCCGGATGCTGTGCGGAAACAACCCGGCGGCGTCCCGGCGCAGGTTTCGGTGGGGGGAGCGGTGGGGGCGGGCTTCGGCACGCATCCCGTGCCCGGCCGCCCCCTGGATGCCGGGATGGGCCTGGCCGTGGGCCGCCGCACCGTCTTCCGCCCGGAGGACACCGAGGATTTCGGCCGGGTGGCCGAGCGCGTTTCCGCCGGCAACACCGCCCTGGCGCCCACCGCCCCGGGCGAGCGCGAGGCGCTGCGCAACGCCATCGCCACCGGGGCGCTGCTGACCTCCGGCCGCCACCTCCAGCACGGTGATGCCGAGCAGCCGAAGCGCAACATGGAGGTCTTCACCAACTGCGCCACGGCGATCACCTCCTTCGCCGAGTTCTACCTGCTGCTGAACGGCTCCGGCGTCGGGCGTGCCTATGACGACGAGCTGGCGGTGGTGGACTGGGCCAGCGCCCCCGATCTGCGGCTGCATCTTTCGCCCGAGCATCCGGACTTCCCCGCCACCCGCGACACGCTGCGCCGCTTCGGGGTGGAGATGGGGCTGCTGCCCTGGGGCACGGACGATGCCGGCTTCGACGCGGCGGCGGAGGCGGCGGTGCGCGCCTTCCTCGATGCGGAACTGGTGAGCGACCTCGCCGCCATTCCGGCGGGCGCCGTGGTCCACCGCGTGGCCGACAGCCGCGAGGGCTGGGCCAAGGCGGTCGAGGTGCTGGAGGCCATGGCCTTCCGTGGCGAGCGGAGGAAGACCCTGCTGCTCGACCTGTCCGATGTCCGCCCCGCCGGGGCGCCGATCCGCGGCATGCAGGGGCGTCCGGCCTCGGGGCCGATCTCGCTGCTGCGCGGCCTGATCAACATCCGCCGCCATGTGATCGAGCCCGCCCGGGCGCGGGACCCGCAGGGCGAGGCGCTGCAACCCTGGGAGCAGGCGCTGCTGGTGGACCACCACCTGTCCGTGGAGGTGCAGGTGGGCGGTGCCCGCCGCGCCGCGCGCATGGCCACCAAGTCCTGGCGCGACCCGGGCATCCTGCGCTTCGTGCGCGCCAAGTCGGAAGGCGGGCTCTGGACCGCCAACAACTCCGTCATGGTGGACCGCGAGTTCTGGCAGCGCGTCCGGGAGGGCGACGCGGCCGACCCGCTGACCCGCCATGCCCGCACGGTCTTCGACGAGGTGACGCGCTGCGCCTTCGTGAACGGCGAGCCCGGCTTCATCAACGGCGACCTGCTGGAGGACCACCGCACCGGCGCCGCCTGGGACAAGCCGGTCTTCGAGGATGGGCGCGACTTCCGCTCCGACCGCTACCAGGTGACGGAGGCCGAGGGGCTGCTGGCCGAGACCGCGCGCCGCGCCTCCACCGCGCGCTTCCCGGTCACCACCAATCCCTGCGGCGAGATCACCCTGCACGTCACGGGCGGCTATTGCGTCATCGCCGATTTCGCGCCGCTGCTGGCCTGCCCCGTCAGCCTCGACGACGTCACCCCCGGCGCGGCGCCGGAGGAGATCGCCGGGGAATGGGACCGGCGGGTGGAGGATTCCGTGCGCCTCGGTGTGCGCTTCCTGATCCGCGCCAACCGGATGGACGCGCTCTATGGCGAGGAGGTCGCCCGGACCAACCGCATCGGCATCGGCCCCACCGGCCTGCACGAATGGGCCTGGATGCGCTTCGGCCTGGGCTTCCGCGAGATGCTGGACGAGACCCGTTCCGCCGGTTTCTGGGCGATGCTGGACCGGCTTTCCGCCATCGCCAAGGAGGAGGCCAATGCCTATGCCGCCGAGCTCGGCATGGCGCGGCCGGTCACCGTCACCACGGTCAAGCCGGCGGGCACCACCAGCAAGCTCTTCGCCCTGACCGAGGGCGCGCACCTGCCGGCGCGGCGCCAGTATCTCCGCTGGGTGCAGTTCAAGGGCACGCGCGACGAGGCCACCGGCGAGTGGCTGCCCGGCTCCGACCCGCTGCTGGCGGATTACGAGGCGCGCGGCTACCCGCTGCGGGCGCTGCGCTCCTTCCCCGGCATGACCATCGTCGGCTTCCCCACCGTGCCGCTGTTGCAACGCCTGGGTCTGGAGGACGGGCTGGTCACCGCACCCGAAGCGACGCCGGAGGAGCAGTACCAGTATCTCCGCCTGCTGGAGCGCCACTGGATCGGCCGCGACCAGGGCAACCAGGTCAGCTATACGCTGAAGGTCTATACCGACCAGCACGACCTCGACGCCTTCCGCGCCATGGTGCGGGAGCACCAGCCCTCGGTGCGCTGCTGCTCCGTCCTGCCCAGCCGCCCCGACTCCGAACTCGGCTACGAGTACCTGCCGGAGGAGGAGATCTCCGCCGGACGCTTCGCCGCCATCGTCGAGGGCATCGACGACAGTGCGGTGCGCGAGGCGGTGGACTGGGCGCATCTCCAGTGCGCCAGCGGCGTCTGCCCGATCTGACCGGCGGGGGGCGCGCTTCGCGGCTTTGACGTCGCGCCGTCCCGGGGGAAAGGCGCTGCCTTTCCCCCGGACCCCCTATCCGCCAGG
>NZ_BDLP01000163.1:0-9706 GCF_001950415.1 Roseomonas sp. TAS13 | reverse complement strand
GTTGTAGTCCGGATGCCCCGGATCGTCGCACCAGCCGTCCCGCGGCGCGATCGGCTCCACCGGCACGGCGCAGGCCGGCGGGTGCAGGCGGTCGGCGCGGTACAGCACCCGGCGCAGCGGCAAGGTCGCGATGGGGGTGGCGCCGTCGCCCTCGGCCTTGTCGGCGCGGATGCCGCCTTTGCCCAGGGCGCAGGGCCAGCGGTCGCGGCCGAGGATCAGATGGCCGGTGGTCTGGCCATCCGGCAGGACGAGGCCCATCACGTCGGGGGCATTCCCTGAATGTGTCGTTGCGCCAATGCTTCGTTACGCCGGAACGGCTACTTCAGCAGGTGGCCGAAGCGCAGCGCCTTGGTTTCCAGATAGCCGTCATTGACGCCATTGGCCACGAAGGCATGCCGCACCCGGCCCACCACCTCAATGCCGCAGGCGGCGAGGCCGGCGATCTTTTCCGGGTTGTTGGTCAGCAGCCGCACGCGCGGGATGTGCAACGCCCGCAGCATTTCCGCCGCGACCAGGAAGTTCCGTTCGTCGGCGCCATAGCCGAGCGCCCGGTTGGCATCGAGCGTGTCGAGCCCGCCATCCTGCAGCGCATAGGCGCGCAGCTTGTTCACCAGCCCGATTCCGCGCCCTTCCTGCGCCAGGTAGAGCAGCACGCCGCTGCCCTCCGTTGCCATGCGGGCGATGGCGCCGCGCAGTTGCGGGCCGCAGTCGCAGCGGAGGCTGCCCAGCAGATCCCCGGTGAAGCATTCCGAATGCACCCGTGCCAGCGGGGCCCCGCCGCGGGCCGCCAGGGCCTCGGGCTCGCCTACCAGGATGGCGAGGTGCTCGATCCCCCCATCCGCCGGGCGGAAGGCGACGATCCGGGTCTCGGCGGAACCTTCCAGCGGCACGCGGGCCTCGGCCACGGCGGCCAGGGTGGTGGCCGCCGTTTCCGGATAGGCGATGATATCGGCCGCCGGCACTTCGAGCAGCCCTTCCGGCAGGGCCAGGCGTGGCGCGGCGACCAGGGCGGGCAGCAGTCGCCCGAGCTTGGCCAGTGCCAGGGCCGCCCGGGCCAGGGGGGGCACAGGCACCGGCTCGGGTGCCACCGGCAGCAGGCGCTCCGCCGTCGGGTCCGCGAGGTGACGGAGTGCCGCCGGGTTCAGCAGGGCGGGCGAGGCCCGCAGGGCGACGGGCCCGGCCGCCGTGTCGGGATCGGTGTCCAGGATGGCGGCGGCACGCGTTGCCTCCAGCAACAGGACCGGCGGCTCCCCATCGCCCGGCATGGGGCCCGGAACGAATTCCGCGAGCCCCCGGCCCGAGAGCGTTTCGGCCGCCCCGACCAGCAGCCCGTTCCCGTCCGGCCCACGCAGCAGAACCGGCGTCCCGCGCCGGAGTTCCCCCAGGGCACGGTGCACGCCACGCAGGGCCTGGACATGCAGGACCTTGTCGGCGCCGCTTTCCACTGCGGCATCAGGGCGTCCCGGTGCGGGCCGGGCCAGGGGATCCATGGTTCTGTCGCTTCTCTTTGTTCGTTCGGAAGGGAAAAACGTGAGGGCCTGATGCGGAATAGACACAGAATGCCCCGGGGCTGTCAAAATGGCGGTCCTTGCAGTCTTGCCAATCTTCCAATAGCCACGAAATCGCGAGGCGAAGTCTTGCATGGCCGGTTCCCGGTCGGCACAATCCAGGAACGCTGCGGTTGTAGCATCTTGGGAATCTTGACAGTTGCGACAATGAGGATGGCATGTCCGGCCCCCGGCCTGTCCTGATCGTGGATGATGACCCGGCGCTTCGCGCCACTCTGAGCGAACAATTATCCCTCGACGGGGAGTTCGCGGTGCATGAGGCCGGGACGGCCGAGCAGGCGGAGCATGCCCTGCTGGAGCCCAGTGCGCGTTACGACGCGGTGCTGCTCGATATCGGCCTGCCCGATGGCAATGGCCGCGACCTCTGCGCCAAGCTGCGGCGTGATGGGGTACGTGTGCCGATCATCATGCTGACCGGCGCCGACGGGGAGAGCGACGTGGTGCGCGGGCTGGATGCCGGCGCCAACGACTACATCGCCAAACCTTTTCGGATCAACGAGTTGCTGGCCCGCCTCCGGGCCCAGCTGCGGGTCTTCGACAACAGCGAGGACGCCGTCTTCGTGGTCGGCCCCTATACCTTCCGCCCGGCTGCCAAGGTGTTGCAGGACACGGTGAAGAACCGCCGCATCCGGCTGACCGAGAAGGAATGCTCGATCCTGAAGTTCCTCTACCGCGCCGGCGGTCGTCCGGTGGCCCGGCAGGTGCTGCTGAACGAGGTCTGGGGCTACAACGCGGCGGTGACCACGCATACGCTGGAAACCCATATCTACCGCCTTCGCCAGAAGATCGAGCAGGACCCGGCGAATGCCTCCCTGTTGCTGACCGAAGGCGGCGGCTACCGCCTCGACCCGGCCGCGGGACGTCTGGCGGCCTGATTCGGCCGGCGGCCTCCTTATCCCTCTGACGGTTCCCTGTGGCGGCTGCCGGAGAGCCATTGCTCTCCGGCGCGATCCGGCATCGGCGAGCGCCAACGAAAATGGGTCCAGTACCCGCAGGGTCCTGGCGGATGAGGGGGTCCGGGGGAAAGGCGAAGCCTTGCCTCCGGGATGGCGCGACGGCAGGCCATGAAGCGCTGCAGACCGGCGGACGGATCGTGGCGGCCTCGAATAAGGCCGCCATCCGCCGGGTCAGGCGATGCGGCAGGCTTCCTCGAAGCTCAGGCGCGGCAGGCGGTCGCGCACCCCGGCGGGGTCGCCATAGCCCAGGTTCACCAGCATGTTGGACTTGATCCGCGTGCCGGCGAAGAAGGCCTCGTCCACCAGGGCGTTGTTGAAGCCACTCATCGGCCCTGCATCCAGCCCGACGGCGCGTGCCGCCATGATCAGGTAGGCGGCCTGGAGGCTGCCGTTGCGGAAGGCGTTGACCTGCCGCACCTCGGGGTCCGCGTACCAGGGGCGGGCATCCATGTGCGGGAAGAGCTTCGGCAACTGCTCGGTGAAGTCCAGGTCATAGGCGGCGATGGCCACGACCGGGGCGCTCATCGTCTTTTCCAGGTTGCCGCTCGAAAGGGCGGGGCGCAGCTTCTCCTTGCCCTCCGGGGAGGTGACGAAGACGAAGCGGGCGGGGGAGCTGTTGCCGGCGGTCGGACCAAGCTTCAGCAGGTCGTAGATCTCGCGCAGCTGAGCCTCGGAGATGGGCCGATCCTGCCACTTGTTCTGTGAACGGGCGGCGCGGAAGAGCCGGTCCAGCGCGGCGGTGTCGATCGTATCGGGCATGTGTCACTCCAGGACGGGGCGACCGCCGGCGGGAATGGGCCGGGATCGCGCGATCGGGCAGGCGGCCGGAGCATGCCCCGTGCCAGGGGCATGGAGAGGCCGGGTATGAGGGCCGGACAACGGCGCTGCGGGACAGGTTAGACCCCCTGTCCGGTCGGCGCCAATCACCGGCGCCCATGACCGCAATGCGTCAGGCAGCGTGACCGAGGCGCCTGGCGGGGGCGGGCCGGAACCGCGCATCCCCCTTTGGAAACAGCGGAAAGACGCTTCCCGCCGCCTGTCGCATCGGTCATGAAACGCCCCGGAAAATCCGGGCGTTCAGCGCCCGCCACTGTCAGGGACCGATCCTTGCCTGCCTTCCGCGAGAGCCTGCAGCTTCGCCTTCCGCCCGGTCCGCCCCCGCCCGCCCTGGTTGCCATCCCCGCCCGTGACGAGGCCGAGGTGATGCCCGTCTGTCTCGCCGCCCTGGCCGCGCAGGCCATGCCCGACGGCCTCCCGCTGGCCTCGGGCCGCTTCGGCGTGGTCCTGCTGGTCAACAACAGCCGGGACGGCACCGCCGCCCTGGCGCGGGGCATGGTAGGGCGCCTGCCTTTCCCGCTGCTGGTGCTGGAGGAAAGCCTGCCGCCCGAGCTGGCCCATGCCGGCGAGGCGCGGCGCCGCGCCATGGAGGCTGCCGCCTTCTGGCTGGAGCGGGACGCCGTGCCGGATGCCGTGCTGCTGACCACGGATGCGGATGGCCGCCCGGCGCGGGACTGGGTGGCGCGCAACCTCCTGGCGCTGGAGGCCGGGGCGGATGCGGTGCTGGGCCTGATCACCGTGGACCCTGAGGAGCATGAGCGCGCCCTTCCCGCTGCCCTGCGCCAGCGCAGCGCGGAGGAGGAGCGTTATGATTCCCTGCTGGTGGAGCTGGCGGCGCGGCTGGACCCCGACCCGGCCGATCCCTGGCCCCGGCACGACTGCGAATCGGGAGCCAGCATGGCTGTGGCCCTGGATGCCTATCGCCGTGCCGGCGGGCTGCCCTCGCAGGCCCTGGGAGAGGACCGGGCCTTCTGCGACGCGCTGCGGCGGATCGACGCGCGCCTGCGCCATGCGCCGGAGGCGGTGGTGGAGGTGTCCTGCCGCCTCCATGGCCGCGCCCAGGGCGGCATGGCGGATACGATGCGCTTCCTGATCGGCGCCACCGATGCCCCGATCGAGGGGCGGCTGGAACCGGCCCTCGATGCCGCCCGGCGCTACCGGCTGCGGGCGCTGGCGCGCCGGCTTTTCCGGGCCCCTCTGGACGCCGTCGCGGCGGAGGCCGCCGGATTCGGGCTGGAAGGTCCGGCCCTGGCAGCCCTCCTGGCGCAGCCCAGCTTCGGCCGGGCCTGGGAGGCCGTGGCCGCCGCCAGCCCGGCGCTGCGGCAACGCACCCCGCTGGAGCGTCACGACCTGCTCCCGGAAACGCGGCGCGTGGAGGCGCTTCTGGCTCCGCTCCGAGCCGTTCCGGCGGAGACACCGAACCCAGTTCCCTGACGGTGCGACAATGATGCAGGGGGCAGAATTTTCCCCCGGTTGGGTTGCCATGGCCCCCGGCGGACCCCCACTCCGCCGGAAAGCCAGGCTCTCCGGCGCGATCCGGCGGCAGCAAGGACCAACTCATCGGGTCCAGGGCGCGCAGCGTCCTGGCGGATAGGGGGTCCGGGGGAAAGGCGGAGCCTTTCCCCCAGGGTCAGCGCAACGCCGGAAGTGTAATTCGCGCGTCCTGGATTGATCAGCCCGCCCGGTCCTGCCCGATGGTCCGGCCTTCCGCCGGCACCAGCAGCCCGGCCTCCGACAGCGCTCGCGCTGCCGCCGCGACGGCCGGGAAGGGCTTGCCCGCGCGTTCCGCGATGTCCAGCAGGGAATGCGTGCCGTCGGCGAGGTTCAGCACCCAGAAGACGGTCATCTGGTCGAAGCGGGCGCGCGCATCCTCCTGGTCGTGCTGGCCGCCGATGGCCTTGTAGAGGCCACGCCGGCCGAGCTGCGGCTCGCCATAGGGCTGCATGTTGAGGGGGATGTAGTCCGCCTCCGCCATCGCCACGACCCGCTCCAGCGCCATAAGCGAATGCTCCAGCGATTCCGGCTTCACCAGCGAGGGGTTGTCGGCGGAGGTGTGGTATTCCGGAAAGCTGCCGTTGGGCGAGCGCATCAGGCAGCCGACCGGCAGGTTGAAGCCGGGCGAGCAGTACTGCCGCTCGTCATAGCCATAGGGGATGAAGGGCAGTACGCGCTCGGCGAAGCCTTCCTCCGCCAGCACATGCGTGGCGTAGCGGTCCACCGGCGCATCGCCGCGGCGGGAACGCTTGTAGGTCAGCCCTCCGGCATCGCCCAGGCAGCTCAGCACCAGCCCGTGCCGGATCCGCCCGACCGTATCGCGGTTGCGGGCCAGCCAGGTGATGGCGCCGATCGTGCCGGGCAGGAAGACGAAGCGCAGGCCCAGCTTCCGGCCGTTCCGCCGCTTCTGCGAATCCGCCAGTGCCATGGCCACGGCGATGGAGGCGAGGTTGTCGTTGGCCAGCGAGGGGTGGCAGCAATGGATGGAGAAGAGGAACTCCTCCCCGCTCTCGCCCGGCAGGAACAGCTCGCCATAGCTGAGCGCGCCGGGCGCCAGGCTGGTATCCACCACGACGCGGTAGGCCTCGTCCTGCATCGCGTCGCGCTGGTTCTGCGTCAGGCAGAAACCCCAGCTCCTTGCGTAGTAGCCGGTGCGGTAGGGGATGAGGTCCGGCTGGTCCGGCAGGCTATGCAGGTGCCGATCCAATTCCTCCCGCGGCACCACCCGGTCCACCGGCAGGCTGTACTGCACGAGGTGCAGGTTGTTGTCGCGGAAATCCACCACCGTCTCGCCGTTCAGGCGTTCGATCCGGGCGCCCCGCACCGTCCATTCCTCCGGCACCTCCCAGTCCAGAACCGGCGTGCCGCTGGGCACCTCATGGATCTCCAGCCCGATGCGGTCGGAGATGTAGCGCAGTGTCTGCCGCAGGCCCGTCCCGGTGATGCTCCGGCAGATCGGAAACAGCGCCTCCACGTGTCCATGCAATTCCTGGCCAAGCCCACTCATCGGAAAACCCTTCGCTTCATCTCAATATTGGTATAAAGACAGTAAAATGATCTTCCAATCTACCAGGATCGAGGGCCTCTGGGCCATTGTGATCGAGCGCCACCGCGACGAACGGGGCTCCTTCGGTCGCACCTTCTGCGAGAAGGAGTTCACGGAGCGCGGCCTCAATGGCCGCTTCGTGCAGAGCAGCACCTCCGTGACGCGGCGCGCCGGGACGCTGCGGGGCATGCACTACCAGCGGCCACCCTATGAGGAGGTGAAGCTGGTGCGCTGCGTCCGCGGCACGATCTTCGACGTGGTGGCGGATGTCCGGCGCGATTCGCCGAGCTTCGGGACATGGCAGGGATTCCGGCTGGGGCAGGACGAGGATCTGAGCCTCTATATCCCCACCGGCTGCGCCCATGGCTTCCTGACCCTGACCGACGACGTGGAAGTGACCTACAGCATGTCCACGCCCTTCGCGCCGGGCTTCGCGGACGGATTCCGCTACGACGATCCGGGCTTCGCCATCGAATGGCCGGCCGCCCCCAGCCTGGTGGCGGAGAAGGACCTGGCCTGGGCGCCGTTCCCGGCAGGAGCCTGAGTCCCTCTCCGGCGGCACCTGCGTGCGCCGCCGCCATCCGCCGCCTGTGTGGCAGCGGGCCGAAACGGGCCGGCACCATCCGCCGGGCCGCCTATCGAAAGAGCGCCGAGATGGAGCGCGCGGGAAGAGACCGACACCAGGACGGGGAGCCAGCACCGGGGGCTGCGTTCCCTCCGTGGCCAGGTCCCGAACGCGCGGCCTTCCAGAAGCGCGGCACCGGCATCCGCGGGGGATTGCGAAGCATCTGCTATTTTGTTTCTAATAAGAAACAAATATTGGTGCCTCCGCTTCTTTCCCCGCCACACGATTCCTTTCGCACGAGCTGATGCGGACAAAGACGGCGGGGATGGCCTTATTCAGAATGCCGGTGCCCCCGCCCGCACGCTGGGCGAGAGGGGTGTCCGCGTTCCTTAGAAAAAGGCTCTTCCATGACCTACTTCTCCACCACTTCCTTCCCCAACTCACCGGTACAGCACCAGCTGGTCTCCGCCCGCATGGAGGTCCAGGGCCTCAGCCCCATCGCCACGGATGGCAGCCTGGTCCTGGACAAGGACTTCGCCGATATCCGCGTCCGCCTGGATGCCGAGGCCCGCACCTTCTGGTGCCACCTGGTGCCGCAGGGCCGCCCTTGCGTCTCGCCGGGCGTGCTGCGCGACCTGACCGAGATGCAGGCGGATGTCGCCCGCTGGCTGGCCCAGGCTGGCGAGAAGCGCCCCTTCGACTATTTCGTCGTGGCCTCGGGCATTCCCGGCATCTTCAACATGGGCGGCGACCTGAAGCTCTTCGCCGAGGCGGTGCGCAAGGAGCAGCGGGTGCTGCTGCAGCACTACGCGCACCGCTGCATCGACGTGGTGTACAACAACCTCGTCAGCTACGGCGCCCCGGTCGTGACCATCGCGCTGGTGCAGGGCGACGCGCTGGGCGGCGGCTTCGAGACGGCGCTGTCCTGCAACCTGATCGCGGCGGAGCGGGGCACCAAGTTCGGCCTGCCGGAGGTGCTGTTCAACCTGTTCCCCGGCATGGGCGCCTACAGCCTGATTGCCCGCCGCATCGGCGCGGTGCAGGCCGAGCGCATGATCCTGAGCGGCCGCATCTACACCGCCGAGGAACTGCATGAGCTGGGCCTGGTGGACATGCTGCTGACCCCGGGCCAGGGCGACGAGGAGCTGCGGCAGTACATCGCCGGACAGGGCCGCCGGCACAACGCGATGCAGGCGGTGTTCCGCGCCCGCCACATCGCCGCGCCGGTGACGCTGAAGGAGCTGCGCGACATCGTCGATGTCTGGGTGGATGCGGCGATGCGCCTGTCCCCGGCGGACCTGCGCAAGATGGAGCGCCTCGCCGCGGCACAGGAGCGCCGGACCAGCCGCGACCGGGGGATCGGCATCGCGGCCGAGTGACGGCCCGCCCTGCGCCCGCGACACCGGGCGAAGGAGAAGGGCCGGCGGGGGAGGCCCTCCCCGGCGGCTCCGACCCCTCAGGCTGGCGGCCAGGACGAGGCTCGCGGCGGGATCAGTCCCGCCGGGTCACCAGCACCGGCGGCAGGGCCTGGCGCCGCAGCAGCGCCGCCCGCACCACCTCGAACTCGGCAACGAGCCGCGCCGCCATTTCCACGCCGTTCTGGCGCACCATCTCGTCGCTGGCGAACTGCCAGTCGCGGCAGAGCTCCGGCAGGACCAGCGCGCCGACATTGGCCGCGCTGCTGCGCAGGGCATGCACCCGGTCCCGGAACGTCGCGCCATCCTCCAGGCGGACGGCTTTTCGCACCTCCTCCAGATGGGCGGCCGCTTCCGTGAGGAAGGAGGCGACCACGTCCGCGACGAACGCGGCGCCGCCCAGCGTTTCCAGATTCTCCAGCATCGTCTCGTCGAGCAGCGGCTGGCCGGCCAGGGCCGGCGGCGGCGCATCGGGCGGGAGGCTATGGGATGGGACCGGGATCGGCGCGAGAGCCGGCTCGGGCCGCGGATTCTCATAGACGGTCCAGGGCGGCATGGCCGTGGCGGGCCGGGACGGCTGTTCGTCCGGCGGCGAAACCACCGCCAAGGGAACTGTCTGGCGCCGGATCGGCACGGCCGGGGATGGCTTGTCGGCCAGGAGGCGCTCCACCAGGTCCAGCAGGGTTTCCAGGTCGATCGGCTTGGTCAGGCAGGCATCCATGCCCGCCTCCAGTGCCCTTTCCCGCGCCTGGCTGGTGGCGTCGGCGGTCAGGGCGACGATGGGCAGATGCGGCTGGCCGAGCGAGGCCATGCGGTAGAGCTTGGTCGCCTCCAGCCCGCCCATGACCGGCATGTTCACGTCCATCACCACGAGGTCGAAGCTGTCCCGCTCCAGCAGGTCCAGCGCCTCCTCGCCATTGCCGGCCAGGGTGACGGCATGGCCGCCGGTTTCCAGCATCCGCGACAGCACCTTCTGGTTCACCCGGTTGTCGTCCACCACCAGGATATGCCGCCCGGCCGTGCGTCCGCGGACCAGCGCCTGCTCGTCCTCCATCCCCACCCGCCAGAGCGTGTGGGCGGCGCGCAGCACGGGCGGCAGTTCCGCCTCCAGCCGCTGCGCCGACAGGATGGCCAGCGCCCCGAAGCGCCGCGACGGCTCCGGGAGGCCGGGCAGCGTATCGGGCCGGATCAGCAGGACGGGCAGGCGCGCGGCCTCCGGCGGCAGGTCGGGCTGAGCGGGCGGCCCGGGGGCCTCCTCCGCCTGCTCCGCCACGGCGGGCTCCTCGCCCAGCAGGATCAGCGTCCGCGGCCCCTCGCCCGCCGGG
>NZ_BDLP01000162.1:0-9707 GCF_001950415.1 Roseomonas sp. TAS13 | reverse complement strand
CCGGCCCGCCCCGCGAAGCCGGCGCGCCCGGCCATGCCGGAGCTGCAGGTGGGCCAGCCGGGCCCGGGGTTGGACGCGAAGCGCTGGAAGGAGCTGCGGAAAGGCCGCATCCGGCCCGAGCGGGTGCTGGACCTGCATGGGCGCCGGGTGCAGGACGCTCATGCCGCCGTGCTCTCCTTCATCCTGGCCGCCCATGCCGACGACCTGCGTTGCGTCGCCATCGTCACCGGCAAGGGTTCCGGCGAAGGCGGCGTGCTGCGACGGGAGCTGCCGCACTGGCTGAACCTGCCGCCGCTGCGAGCACTGCTGCTGGGCGTCGCCCATGCCCATGCCGCGAATACCGGGGCGGTGCATCTGCTGCTGCGGCGGCGGGAACGGGTGAAGGTGGCGCGGTAGCGCGTCGCGCTCCGTGGCTGGCTCCCGGGGGAGAGGCTCTGCCTCTCGCCCCGGCCCCCCTCTCCGCCGGGGACCGAAGCCGGCCCCCGGACCCCGGGCCTGAGTTGGCGCCTGCGGTGGACGTTGTTCTGCGGCCTGATCCCTGGGAGCAGGCGGCAACGCGGGGCTCCTGAAAAGAAGATAAGGCACCCTGTCCGCGCTGGTGGCACCGGCAGTCCGCCGGAGAGCGATGCTCTCCGGCGCGATCCGGCATCAGCGGGCGCCAACGAACGGGAGGTCCAGGACCCTCAGGGTCCTGGCGGATAGGGGGTCCGGGGGAAAGGCAGAGCCTTTCCCCCGGGATGCGGGACGCCACGCGAAGCCGCGGCCCGAACGAGAAGCGCCCGCCGCATTGCTGCGGCGGGCGCCTGTCTTCCAACAGAGCGGGGGAAATGCGCCGTCAGCGGTTCACCAGCTTGGCCGGCACCATCAGCACGATGGCCGCGCCGAGCACCAGGAAGCCTGCCAGCACATACATGCCCATGGCCGAGGACTGGGTCATGTCGCGCAGCGTGCCGATCAGGTAGGGGCTGGCGAAGCCCGCCAGGTTGGCCACCGAGTTGATGAAGGCGATGCCCGAGGCCGCCGCCGCGCCGGACAGGAAGGCGGTGGGCAGCGACCAGAAGAGCGGCGCGCAGGCCAGCACGCCCGCCGCGGCCATCGAGAGGAAGACGATGGCGATGGCGGTGCTGGAGGCGGTCGCCGCGACGACGAAGCCCACCGCGCCCAGCAGCGCCGGGATCACCAGGTGCCAGCGGCGCTCGCGCCGTGCGTCGGCGCTGCGGCTGAAGAACACCATGGCGACGATGGCGCAGATGAAGGGAATGGCGCTGAGCAGGCCGATGTTGAAGTCACCCGACACGCCGGAAGCCTTCACCAGCGTCGGCATCCAGAAGGTCAGCCCGTACTGGCCCATGACGAAGCTGAAGTAGATCAGGCACATCACCCAGACGCGCGGGTCGCGCAGCACGACGAAGACCGACTGGTGCTCGTCCTTGCCGCTGCTGTCGGCGGCGATGTTGCGCGCGAGGATGTCCTTCTCGTCCTGGGCCAGCCACTTCGCGCTCTTCACGCCATTGTCCAGATAGGCGAGCAGAACGAGGCCCAGCACGACGGCGGGCACGGCCTCGATCAGGAACATCCACTGCCAGCCGCTCCAGCCTCGGATACCGTCGAAGCTCTGCATGATCCAGCCGGAAAGCGGATTGCCGAAGATGCCGGCCGCCGGGCTGCCCGCCTGGAAGATGGCGAACATCTTGCCGCGGCGGTTCGAGGGGAACCAGTAGGTGAGATAGAGGATGACACCCGGGTAGAAGCCGGCCTCCGCCACGCCGAGCAGGAAGCGCAGCACGTAGAACTGCCAGGCGTTCTCCACGAACATGAAGAGCGCGGAGAGGATGCCCCAGGTGATCATGATGCGCGCCATCCAGACGCGGGCGCCCACCCTGTGCAGGATGATGTTGCTCGGCACCTCGAAGAAGAAATAGCCGAGAAAGAAGATGCCGGCGCCCAGGCCGAAGACCGTCTCGCTGAAGCCCAGCTCCTGCGACATCTGCAGCTTGGCGAAGCCGACGTTCACGCGGTCCAGATAGGCCACGACGTAGCAGAGCATCAGCAGGGGCATGATGCGGAAGGCGACCTTGCGGTACAGGCCGTCCTCCGTCGCCGCCGGAGCAAGGCTCGCGGCGCCGGCATGTGCGCTCATAATGTTCCTCCAGATCGGCCGCGCCGGCGTCAGCGGGGCGCGGCGGACCGTGTTGTCAGTTGAAGGTCCGGAGAAGGTCCTCGACCTGCTCCGCGGTCAGTTCCCTGGCTTCACGGCCTTGCAGCAGCAGCGCCAGCTTGGCCGCTTCCTCCAGCTCCTCCGCGGCATAGACCGCGTCGGTCAGTGTCTTGCCGGACACCACTGGCCCGTGATTGGCGAGCAGCACCGCGCGGGCCTCGCGGGCGGCTTCGTGGATGTCCCGCTCCATCGCCGCGTCGCCGGGGCGGTAGTAGCGGATCACCGGCAGCGTCCGGCCCACGCGCATGACGAAATAGGGCGTCAGCGGCGGGATCGGCGCCGTGTCCTCCGGCCCGGCCAGGCAGCCGATGGCGGTGGCGTAGGTGGAGTGCAGGTGCACCACCGCTCCCGCCTCCGGCCGCGCGGTCAGCACGGCGCGGTGCATGAAGACCTCCTTGGAGGGCTTGTCGCCGCCCACATGCCGCCAGTCCGGGTCGAGCCTGCTGATGCGCTCCGCCTTCAGCCGGCCGAGGCAGGAGTTGGTCGGCGTCATCAGGTAGCCGTCCGGCAGGCGCACGCTGATGTTGCCGGCGCTGCCGACGGAATAGCCGCGTGCGAAGAGACTCGCGCCGAGTTCGACGAGAAGTTCACGCAGTTCGGACTCGGTCATGTTCGCATGTCCCTGCAGCAGAGGTCGGAGGTCAGCGGACGAATTCGTCCTTGTACTGTTGCACCACGGCGTCGAAATCGCCGTCGCGGGTGAAGCCGAGGGCGAGCGGGCGGCTCACCTCGAAATCGCCGGGCCAGGAGCACACGATGTCGATCACGCGCTGCTCCGGCTCCTCGGTCACCAGGGCGCGCGGGGCGGGGCCGCCGACGCGCTCCAGGCTTTCCAGCATCTGGCCCACGGTGACGCAGATGCCGGGCAGGTTCAGCACCCGCCAGCCGCCGATGCGCTCGCCCGGCACGGCCAGGGCATGGACGAGGTTGCTCACCACCACATCCGGGGAGGAGAGCCACATCCGCGTTTCCAGCGGCACCGGGCAGTTGGAGGCGATGCCGGCCAGGGGCTCGCGGATGATGCCGCTGGCGAAGGAGGAGGCGGCGGAGTTCGGCTTGCCCGGGCGCACCACGATGGTCGGCAGGCGGCAGACGCGGCCATCGACGAAGCCCTTGCGGGAATAGTCGTTGACCAGGATCTCGCCGATCGCCTTCTGCGCGCCGTAGGAGGACGCCGGCATGGTCGCCATGACCTCCGGCACCACCGCCGGCATCTCACCGCCGAAGACGGCGAGCGAGCTGGCGAAGACGAAGCGGGGCGCCTTGCCGGTGGCGCGGGCGGCCTCCAGCAGGGCGCGCGTGCCATCCACGTTCACCCGCATGCTCAGGTCGAAATCCTGCTCCGACTGGCCGCTCAGCACCGCCGCGAGGTGGTAGATGCCCGCCGTTTCCGCCGTGACCAGCCCGCGCACGAAACCCGGGTCGGCGATGTCGCCGGTGACGGAGGAGACGCGCGCATCGTCCACCGGGCAGGGGGCGAGATCGACCGAGACGATGCGGTCGAAGGCAGGCAGGCCTTCCTTCTTCCCGGCGCCGGCCAGGAGGGCGCGGATCACGCGGCTGCCGAGGAAGCCGGCGCCGCCGGTGACGATGATCTGCATGGACATGCTCCTATCCCTCCGTCCCCGGCACGGCGATGTGCAGGGCGAGGCCCCGGTGGATGATCGCGTCGCGCACATCCTCGGGCAGGTTGGAATCGGTGACGATGGCGGACAGCGCCTCGAGTGGCAGGGCGTTGAAGGTGCCGATGCGCCCGTACTTGCTGCTGTCCGTCACCAGGATGCTGCGGGAGGCGCTCTGCGCCACCGCCCGCTTGACCGCCACCTTGTTCTCCGACGGCGTGGAGACGCCGCGCAGGCCGAAGGAGGAGGTCGAGATGAAGGCGAGGTCGAAGTTGAAGCGGCGGATGGCCTCCGCGGCGGGGTCGCCGACGCAGGACTGGTTCTCGCGCTCCACCTGCCCGCCGGTGTGGTAGAGGCGGCAATCCGCCTCCCGCATCAGGAAGGCGGCGATGACGAAGTCGTTGGTCACCACGGCGATGTCGCTGCGCCCGGCGAGGCCCCTGGCGATCTCCAGCGTCGTGGTGCCGGCATCGAGGTAGAGGATGCCGCCGCGCGGGACGAAGTCCAGCGCCATGCGGCCGATCGCCACCTTCGCCGCATGGGCCATCACCGCCTTGCTGACATGCGAGGGCTCGAAGGAGATGCGCTCCGGCAGGCGGATGCCGCCCGCCACCGACATCACCTGCCCTTCCCGCTCCAGCTGCTGGATGTCGCGCCGCACGGTCATGTGCGAGACGTCCAGCAGCTCGGTCAGCTCGCTGATGCTCAGCACGCCGCGTTCGGCGAGGCGGGCGAGGATCAGCTTCTGACGCTCGGCGGGGATCATGCCGGCCTCAGCGCGCCCCGGAGGCGGGCGTCTTGTAGGGGGCGAACCAGCCCAGCCCGGCCGTGGTCTCGCCGCGCGGGTTGTACTCGCAGCCCACCCAGCCCTTGTAGCCGACGCGGTCGAGCACGGCAAAGAGGTGCGGGTAGTTCAGCTCGCCCTCGTCCGGCTCGTGCCGATCCGGCACCGAGGCGATCTGCACATGGGCGAACTTGCCGTCCATCTTCCCGATCAGCTTCGTCAGGTCGCCGTCCATGATCTGCGCGTGGTAGAGGTCGAGCTGCACGGAGACGTTCGGCCGCCCGACGCGCTCCACCAGCGCCACCGCCTCCAGCTGGTGCGCGATGAAGTAGCCGGGCATGTTGCGGCTGTTGATCGGCTCGACCAGCAGGGTGATCCCTTCCGGCGCCAGCATGTCGGCGGCGTAGCGGAAGTTCTCGACGAAGGCGTTCTCGCAGGCCGCGCGGTCCATGCCGGCCGTGATGCCGGACATGCCGTGCAGCGTCCGGCAGCCCAGCGCCTTGGCATAGCGCAGCGCGATGGCGACGTTGTCGCGGAACTCCTGCTCGCGGCCCGGGATGGCAGCCATGCCGCGCTCGCCATTCGCCCAGTCGCCCGGCGGCATGTTGAACAGCGCCTGGGTCAGCCCGGCGGCCTTCAGCTTCTCCGCCACCGCTTCCGGCGGGTGCTCGTAGGGGAAAAGGAACTCCACCGCCTGGAACCCCGCCTCCGCGGCCGCGGCGAAGCGGTCGAGGAAGGGAAGCTCGGTGAACATCATCGAGAGATTGGCAGCAAAACGCGGCATGTCGTCCGTCTCCTCACCCTGACCCTCAGGCCGCCAGGTCCTGCGCTTCGAAGAAGAAGCGCTCGCCTCCGAAATTCCCCGACTTCAGCGCCAGGGAGAGCGGCTTCCCCACCGCCTTCACCCAGGGCACGCCCGGAGCGATCTGCGGCCCGATATGGAAGCCTCCGATGCCCAGCGACTGGGTGACGATGCCGGAGGTCTCGCCGCCCGCGACGATGAACTGGTCGAAGCCCGCTGCCTCCAGCCTGCGCGCCAGGGCGCCGAAGACGCGCTCCACCGCCTCGCTCGCCTCGGCGGCACCGAAGCGGGCCTGGATCTCCTTCAGCTTCGCCGGCTCGGTGGTGGCATAGACCAGCGGCGCCCATTCGCCCGCCGGCTGCGCCAGCACCCAGTCCGCCAGCTCCCGCGCATAGGCCTCGGCATCGCCCAGGCTGCGCTCCACCTCGACGAACAGGGCGGGCGCGGCGGCGCGATAGGCGGCCACCTGGGCATTGGTCATCTGCGAGCAGGAGCCGGACAGCACGATGGCGCGCCCCTTCGCAGGGCGGCCTTCGGCGGCGGCGCTGGCGGCATCGGCTTCGGTCTTCCAGGCCCGCGCCATGCCGTCGGCGAGGCCCGAGCCGCCGGTGACCAGCTTCATCTCCGCCACGGCCTGGCCCATCACCACCAGATGCGCGTCGCTCAGCGCGTCCAGCACGGCATAGCGGAAGCCCTTGGCCTTCAGTGCCGCCAGCGCCGCGCGCACGGCATCGGCACCCTGGTCCATGACCGTACTCGGCACGTTGCCGGTCTTCCCGCGCGACTGCGCGTCCATCAGCCGCATCAGGTTGCTGTCGGTCATCGGCGTGACCGGATGGTGCCGCATGCCGGATTCCTCCAGCGGCACGCCGTTCACGAAGAGATAGCCGTTGTAGATGGTGCGCCCGTTCACCGGCAGGACCGGGCAGATCACCGTGAAGTCCTCGCCCAGCGTGTCGAGCAGCGCATCCGTCACCGGGCCGATATTGCCCTTCGGCGTGCTGTCGAAGGTGGAGCAGTACTTGAAGAAGAACTGCGAACAATCGCGCGCCTGTAGCCAGCGCAGCGCGGCGAGGCTCTGCGACACCGCCTCCTCCACCGGGCAGGAGCGGGTCTTCAGGCTGATGACCACGGCATCGGCCTCGACCGCCAGATCCTCCGGCGGCACGCCGTTGAGCTGCACGGTGCGCAGCCCGTTGGCGACCAGGAAGCCGGCGATATCGGTGGCGCCGGTGAAGTCGTCCGCGATGACTCCCAGGCGCATCGGAAGGGGGCGCATCACCTGGTCTTCCCTTCCACGCCCGGCAGCTCGATGCCGGCGAAGGTCTTAATCACCGCCGCATCGTCCTCGCGCCCATGGCCGGCGTTGCTGGCATTGGCGAACATCGTGTAGGCGGTGCTGGCCAGCGGCAGCGGGAAGCCCAGCGACAGCGCCGTCTCCGTCACCAGCCGCAGGTCCTTCACGAAGATGTCCACCGCCGAATGTGGCGTGTAGTCGCCATCGACCACATGCTTCATCCGGTTCTCGAACATCCAGCTGTTGCCGGCGGCATTGGTCACCACCTCGTACATCGTGCCGAGCGGGATGCCGGCCTTCGCGGCCAGCGCCATCGCCTCGGCCCCCGCCGCGATATGCACCCCGGCGAGGAGCTGGTGGATGATCTTCACCGTGGCGCCCAGGCCGATCTCGTCGCCGATCTCATAGACCTTGCCCGCCACCGCATCGAGCACGGGGCGCAGCCGGTCGAAGGCCTGCTTCGGCCCGGAAGCCATCACCGTCATCTGCCCCGCCGCCGCCTTGGCGGCCCCGCCCGAGACCGGCGCGTCCAGCATCAGCAGGCCCATCGCCTCCAGCTCCGCGGCCAGGGCGCGGGAATCGGCGGCGGAGATGGTGGCGGAGACCATGACGCCGGTGCCAGGGCGCAGCTTCCGCGCCAGCCCGTTCTCGCCCAGTAGCACGGCGCGGCACTGCGCGGCGTTCACCACCAGCAACAGCACGGCATCCAGTTCCCCGGCGAAGGCAGAGGCATCCGGCCCCGCCGCCACGGCGCCAGCCTCGGTCAGCGCCTGACAGGCCGCCGGGTTCAGGTCCGCGCCATAGGTCGCCAGCCCGGCCGCGAGGCAGGAGCGCGCCGCGCCCATGCCCATGGAGCCGAGGCCGACTACACAGGCCCGGTACCGGTTGTCGCTGCTCATCGGTCCTCCGATGTGAATTTCTGTTCGCCCGCTTGCGCGTGGCGGCGGTTATAAACCTGCTGCCGGCGCTGTTAAGCGAGAAAAGCACAAAATTTCACATCCGGAGACTAGTTTTTCACGCCCTGGCGGGCAACGGACAGCCGTCGTTTGCGGCGCGAGTGCCGGGGCCTCCCGGCCGTTCTCGTCCCCGCCACGGGAACGCCACGCGTGGGGCCACAAATGGAAACCGGGAGGAGGCGCATGGCCTCCTCCCGGCGGAAACGGTACCGCGTGGTTCAGGCGGCTTCGTAGGCGACGGTCTCCTTGCCGGAATCGCCCACCACCAGGAAGACGGTGGCGTCGCTGAAGTCGTCGTTGCGGAAGTAGTGCGGCCGCCCGGCAGGGGTCTTCACCACGTCGAGCGGGCCGAGCTTCGCTTCCACGACCTTGCCGTCATCGCCGACCCATCCGACGGTGACGCAGCCTTCGAGCACGAGGTAGGCGTCCTCGACATCGCGCACATAGGGCTTCACGCCGACGCCGCGGGGGATGCCCAGCATCTCCTTGCGCGCGGTGGTGGACTGCACGCCACCCTCGCCGACATAGACCTTGCGGAAGAAGCCTGCCTTCTCCGCGATCACCGGCTGCTGGGTGAAGCGGATGACGTGGTGCGCCATGAGCTGCTGCAACGGGTGCGCGCCCTCGGTGGACAGCATCTCCGTCTGGCCCGGCTTGGCGCCGAAGGCACGGGCGAGCGCGGCGTCGGTGTCCTTGGGGTGATAGACATAGCGCGGGGGCTGCGGCTTGCCGACATCGACGCTGATGCTCATCAGCACGGGCTTCACGCCCTCGTTGCGGAAGCCGTGCGGCACGTCGCGGGCGTTCAGGATCATGTCCTTGGGACCGAGCTTGACCTCGACCACCTGCCCGTCCTGCTCCCAGCCCACGGTCAGCACGCCGTCGATGATGAGGAAGCTCTCCTCGATCTCATGCGCGTGGCAGGCCGCGTACTTGCCCGGCTCCTTGTGGATCAGGCTCAGCGTGAAGTTGTCGGCCTTCATGGTGGAGGTATCGCCGACCTTGGGCGAGCCGCCGGCGCCGATATAGCGCATCTGCGCGCGGGAGAGTTCCGGAAAGCCGCGGTTCGAGGGGAAGGCGTCCCAGTCGAAGGCCTTCTGCGCGTGCCGGCCGATGTGGCGCTGCAGGTCCGCTTCCAGCGGGACCGTGGCGGGCGGGGCGATGACGTTCATCCGGAACTCCTTTCTTGCAGGTGCGGCCGTGCCGTCCGGAAACTCCTGTAGCCGCGTTCCTGTTTGCCTGCTATACGCTGTTTTATGGGTAAACACATTTTGGATACGGAGGTGCCCCCGGTGGCGGCAGGCGGGGAGGCGGATGACCGCTACCTCGTCCCCGGCCTCGTGCGCGGGTTGCAGGCGCTGCAGGCCTTCACGCCCGAACGCCGCCGCATGACGCTGGTGGAAATCGGCGCGGCGCTGGGCATCACCCGCTCCGCCGCCTACCGGCTGGTCTATACGCTGGACCAGCTAGGCTTCCTGGTGCACGACCCGCAGACGCGTACCTATGCGCTGGGTCCGGCCGTGCTGCGCCTGGGCTATGGTTATATCGCTTCCCGCGACCTGCCCGAGGTCGCCGCGCCGCATCTGGAGGCGCTGCGCGACCGCACCCAATGGTCCGCCCATCTGGGGGTGCTGGAGGGGCGCGACGTCGTCTACCTGATGCGGATGCCGACGCGGCGCGCCGTGTCCTCGGTGGTGCAGGTCGGCTCGCGCCTGCCCGCGCATGCCACCGGCATGGGGCGCGTGCTGCTGGCGGGGCTGGAGGATGCGGCGATCGAGGCGCTGTACCGTGACACCCGGCTGGAATCCTACAGCGGCCGCACCCCGGCCACCCTGCCCGCGCTGCTGAAACAGGCCCGGCTGGACCGCGCCTCCGGCACCGTCACCAATGTCGCGGGCTACGAGGCCGGGGTGACGAGCATCGCGGCCCCCATCCGCGATGTCTCGGGCCGCGCGGTGGCGGCGATCAACATCTCCACCGTCGCGCTGCTGGTGACGGAGGCCGAGCTGCGCGGCCCTCTGGCGCAGG
>NZ_BDLP01000161.1:0-9746 GCF_001950415.1 Roseomonas sp. TAS13 | reverse complement strand
GGCCGACCGGCGCCGCCACATCCGGAGCCGGGGTTGCTCCTCCCGGATGATGAGCGCTGTGATCACCCGGGTCGACCTGAGCGACCGCCGCGTTGCTCAGCCACATCCCGAGCAGCGCGGCGGCGAGCCGCCACTGCCTGGATCTCGCCCGCGGCATCGCGCCCGCGCTCAAAAGGTTCCGATGAACGGCAGCATGGTGGCCGTCGCCACACGCTTCTGCGTGTCATCCAGTTGAGCATAGAGCGTGTTGAAGGCCATCCGGGTCGTGTGGATCGCCTCGGTCCGCTGCCGCAGATGGTTTTCGAACGCCTCCAGCCGCGCCATCGGATCCGTCGCTGCCGTGCTGTCCTGCAGCGCGGTGCGCGCCGCGTCGAGGTGCTCGCGCCCCGCGCGCAGCGTGTTCGCGAAGGCCTCCCACGCAGGAGCCTGGGCGTCAGTGATGCGCAACTCCGTGCGAAGGAAGGCGATCCGCCCCTCGAGCCGCGCAGCGGAGCTGCCCATCGGCATGGAGCCGCCCTGCATCGGCGCCATCCCCATCTGCGGCGAGCCCATGCGCATCATGTTCTGCATCATCGGCATCATGCTGCAGCCAGCCATCGGCGCCTGACCCATGGGCTGCTGCGGCATCTGGCCCTGCCCCTGGGCGGGCATCGCGCCACCCATGCGCATCATGTTGTCGCCCATCATGCCGCCAGATCCCATGCCCGCTGACGAAGCGGGTTGCGGCGGTGCCTGGTTGGCGGCGGGTTGCTGAGCGGGGCCGGGCTGGCCCATGCTGGGCATCGCACCGGCTCCGGCGGCACCCTGCGCTGGCTGGCCCTGCATCGCCTGCATGCGCATGTCGCCCTCCATGCTCATGCCGCCCATACCCTGCTGCGCTCCTCCACCGTTGCCCATCGGCATCATATCCATCATGGCGAGCTGTGAGGGCCGCCCGGGAGGCTCCGCCGCCATCGCGAAGGACGAAAGGGGGACAAGCACGGCAAAGGTGGCCGCGGAAAGGAACGTGGTCTGCTTCGACATTGTCGTGGTCCTTCTTCCTCGTGGAGGCGTCCGGCACCGCACCGTCGACGCCGATGGTTGAGCAGTAAGGCGCCGCTTCCGTCACGGCCAACGTTGCGCATCGGGCGAATGCGAACCTTGATCCACGTCAAAGCCCCCTGATTCGCGCGACCGTGTCCGAAGCGCAGCGCTTCGCAAAGTCCACAATTTCATCGCCGTTCCCGTGGCCGGTCCGGCGGCGCAGAGTGCATTGGCGGTCCCACAACTCTCGGCTGCCGCTGGGCGATGTCCATCCGGTGTCGATGCCTGTTGCGTTCTCCTCGCTGTGATACCCGACTCCAAAAGCGCGCCTTGGTCGTTGCGGCGTCGTCCTGGCAGTGCCGCTGGGACTAGAAGCGGAGCAGCTGCCAGGGCGCTGCCTAACAGAATCCTGGCCGGGCTCAGAAGAACAGACGCAGCCCCGCAACAACGGTTGTCGCCTCTGGCTTCTCGCCCAGGCGGCGCGTGAGACCAGCTGCGCCGCCAACGGTTCGCTCGTACGAAATGCCTATGTAGGGCGCCACCTCGCGGGTGAATTCGTAGCGGAGGCGCAGGCCGGTCTCCATGCGGTAAAGGCCCGGAGCGATTCCAGCGGCCTCGTCCCGCCCGCCCGCGAAGTTCAGCTCGATCTCCGGCTGCAGCACGAGGCGGTTGGTGATGTAGATGTCATACTCCACTTCCGTGCGAAGCAGAGGAACGCCTCGCTCACCCAAGAAGGCCTGGATGTTCACCTCGAAAAGCCCGGGCGCGAGGCCCTGGAGCCCAACCACGCCGTAGGTCCGGGCGGGCGTACCCGTGCGTGGATCGATGCGGAAGTCGTGACGCACGCCGACCTGCACATCCCAATAATATCCAACGAGCCGCGAGTAGAGCAGCTGCAACTCAGCACGCTCCAGCCCCTTCGCGGCCTGGTTCGACTCGGCGCGGCCATTCAGTTGGATCTTGTTGTAATCAGTACCGTAGTATGCCAGCCCCTCGAAGGCGTAGATGCCATGGCCGCGGCCGTGATTGCGGTACTCCAGCTGGTCGACGAGCACGGCGCCGTAGTAGAGTTCGTGCGCGCCCGGGCTGTGCGCTCCCGGATCCGCCGCGGCCTGTTGCGAGGCCGCCTGCTGCGCACTCGCTTCGCCAGCCATCAGGCACAGGGTAAGCGCACCCGCGGCGATTGCTCCCGTGCGCGTCCCTCTGTTGCAAGGCGTCTTCATGGCGCGGACGCCACCCGGGCGCGTCGGCGGATCTCGACCTTACGCATCATACCTGCCTCCATGTGATAAAGCAGATGGCAGTGGAAACCCCATCCGCCCTCGGCATCCGCCTCCACGTCAACATCCATCGTCGTGCCCGGCTTGACATTCACGACGTGCAGCAGCGGATTCTCATTCCCGTTGCCGACCTGCGGCTGCATCCAGACTCCATGGAGGTGCATGGGGTGGTTCATCATCGTCTCATTGATGAACCGCATCCGCACCCGCTCACCGAAGTTGAGGACAATGGGCTGGGCCTCGCTCAGGCGGTTCCCATTGATGGACCAGATATAGCGTTCCATGTTGCCGGTCAGCCGAACCTCGATGATGCGGCTCGGTTCGCGTACGGGATAGGGATTAGAAAGAGCCCGCAGCTGCCGGTACGAGAGCACGCGTGCTCCAGGAGGAGCTCCCACGTCGTTCGTGAAGGGATCCGGCATGGCCATGTTGCCGTGCCCCATGGCGGAGTGGTCCGCCGCCTGCCCTCGAGCGGGCGCGCCGTGTCCCATCGCAGCGTGATCCATCGCTTGCGCTGGAGCGGACGCGCCGTGCCCCATCGCGGCGTGATCTATGCCCACCGGGGCTGCATTACGCTGGTTGTGGCGTGCTTGCTGGCTTGGCCCGGACCGACTTTGCCGCGGCTGCGCTCCGGGCATGGTGGAATGGTCCATGCCCGGCATGTTGGCGTGGTCCATTGCTGCGGCGGCCGGTCCCTGCACCGTACCGGCTGTCGCCGCGCCCTGCGGCATCCCAGCCATGCTGGAGTGATCCATGCCGCTCATGTCCATCGGCGGGGCGACTTGGCCGGGGCGGTCCACTTCAGGCAACGGCGTGCCGCGATCGAGACCGGTCGGTCCGTAGGGGCCACCCATATCGGCCATGGTCAGGACGGGCCGCGGCCGATGCGGTGGCAGCGGCAGCATTGGCAGCCCGTCTTGCGTGGCAAGGCTGGCGCTGGCGAAACCTTGACGCCCCATGGTTTCCGCCAGGATCTGATACTGCTTCCCACCCGCCGGGCGTACGAGGACGTCGTATGTCTCGGAGGGAGCGATACGGAATTCGTCGACGGTCACCGGCCGCACGTTGTTCCCATGCGCCTGCACGACGGTCATCTCGACACCCGGAATTCGGACGTCGAAATGGGTCATGGCTCCGCTGTTGATGAAGCGTAGGCGCACGGTCTCCCCGGGCCGGTAGACGGCGGTGAAATTACGCTCGGGCGGGCGTCCGTTCACCAAGTAGGTGTAGCCGCTGACGTCCTCGATATCCGTGGGGTCCATACGCATGTCGCCCCACATCTTTCGGTCTGCGATGATCGCGGACCGCGCCGCCCCGTCAGGAGCCGCCCGCAATTCCTGGACGAGGCTCGCGAGTGTCCGCTTGTTGTAGTTGTAGTAGCCTGGGTCCCGCTTGAGATTGCTGATGATGCGTTCGGGGTTCTCGTCGGTCCAGTCGGAGAGCTGGACGATGTAGTCGCGACCGTAGGCGTAAGGGTCGGGACGCAGTGGATCGATGATCAGAGGCGCGTAGATGCCAGCCTGTTCTTGGACGCCAGAGTGGCTGTGGTACCAGTAGGTGCCAGACTGTACCAGCGGGAATCGGTATTGGTGCGTCGCCCCGGCCGCAATCCCATTGAAGCCATCGCTGATGCCGGGAACGCCGTCCTGGCTGCTGGGCAGAATGAGACCGTGCCAATGGATCGACGCACTCTCACGCAGCTTGTTCGTGACATTGATGATCACCTCCTCGCCCTCTCGGAAGCGAAGGACAGGACCAGGGATCTGGCCGTTGATCGACATCGCCGGGCGTGTCCGCCCGGTGACATTGAATGTGGTGTGCTCTAACGCGAGGTTGAACTCGCGGGGCAGCGCGCGCCCGATGCGCGGCTGAGCGAGGGCGCCCGGCGCCTGCGAGAAGGCGATGGCGGCGATGCCAGCGCTGAGTGCGCTACGGCGCGTCAAGCAACCTTCACTCATATATCTCTCCTGTATTCTGGCCCGCCGAGCACTCACCGCACATTCGAACGGGCGCCTTGCATCCGGCCCACCGCAACGCCTTGCTCGTGCAGGTTACGCTGCGGTAGGCCAAGCGGCGCCATGGGGGGGTGAACCCGAGTGGCAAATGGCGATTTCATTGCGTGCTCAGGCTCCATCGGCATGGCTAACCTGCGCTCGTCCCATGGGCGCTGATCTGGGAACCGGAAGGCAACTCGCCCGGGCCACAGGCGGAAGTGCGGGCACGCTGACCCCTGCAGCGAGCCGTCGGGCCGGGTAGCTGCCGCAGCGCGCAAGCGCACTCGCAGCATGCCGGTCGCCTTGTGGCCCGCAGCATCCTAACAGGGTCTCGCAGGAGCTATAGGCCATCGCATTGTGTCTGGCCGATAAGCGGTGCCCTTACGCCAGGGACGAGCGTGGTTGTCCGCATGCGACCTTCCCTGCCAAATTGACCGGACATTTGACGAAGCAGCACGCGACGCAGCACGCGACCGGGCTGTGCCATGTATCGCTCATGCCCGCGGCACCAGCAATCATCCTCAGTGCCTCGTAATAAAACGTAAGATTTGCCCGCGGCGCGGCCGTCTCCTCCAGAGGCATGAGTACCCAATGCGTCCCTGTTCCGGTTCCACCAAGCGCTGCGGGGCTCTGGTCGCTTGGTGCACGCCGGTGCCTTTCGGCACCTGGTCGCTGCCAAGGGCATGGCGCCCCCCTCCCGGGCGGCATGGCGGCAGGCCGATGGAAGCGTTCTGGCACCGGTGGACCATGGCCAGCCTGCACGGCGTGGCGCGTTGGCGCGAGCAGCGCGCGGTGCGACGGGCTGCCTGCGTCAGCCTTCCTCCGGCTCCGCGACAACGATGGTCCCTACTCGGCCTGCCAACCGTCGGAGGCGAACTTGACTGTCTGGCCCGGCCGCAAGCTTCCGATTGCCAAGTCGGCGGCATGGAGGCCGAGGGCGCTGGGCCTGGTTGGCACCGTGGACGCCTCCCAGCATCCGTCGGCGCTCCATCGCAGCACTGCGGGAGCAGCATGCAGAACGCGCAGGGACTGCCCCGTTCGGAGGATTGCCACTGGAGCCCAGGGCGCCCAGTGCGTGTGCCGGGGCCGCGGTTTTTGGCCCGCATAGCGCAGCCAAACCGCCTGGAGCCGGTCCACCGGGAACTCTTTGCGAATGCTCGCCGCGAGTTTGGCGAACTCAGCGTTCGCCCAGACTCAGCATCGCCGAACCGGCGGGGCGACCAGGGTAGAGGCCCGCCTCGGCAGCGGATCGCCGTCCCACACCTGCTCGCGAATCAGGCCCAGCCGATTGGCGGCGGCCGCCATGGTGCGCAGATAGGGCTCGGCGCCTTCGCCCGCGAGCCGGGCGTAGTGGCCGCGCTCTCCGGCGAGCAGCGCCAGGGCCGACCCTGGCCCGTCCCGTCGTACGGCCTCCCGCCTGGATGCTCCCCGTAGCCATCGCCATGGTAGCGGCGCCAGGCCGGTCCGCTCGGCGTCCCGGCCTGCAGCAGCGCGTCCATCAGCCAATGGTGCTGCGCACCGCCGGATCAGGCGGATCCCGCAGCCCGAAGCGCACCAGCTGCGGGACGTCGGTCGAAACCTGCTCGGCCGCTGCCAGCTCGGGATCGCATTCGCGGTTCTTCAGAGGTGCGATGTCCCCAAGTGCGGCCCGGTCGGCAACCACGCGGGCGGGCGCTACCCGCACATAGTGTGACCCCACTGCGTGTGCAGTGCCGACGGCAGAGCCGGAGGCAACGCACCAATCCTCGATGCAGGCGTTCCAGTCGTCGGCGAGGAGGAGGACATCACCCCTCTCGGCCTCTTCGAGAAACGCGGCGCCCGCGACGAGCGCCGTGATCGCCACGGCCAGCGTGAAGGGGTTGATCCCGGCGGTCTCCTCCCGGCGGTCCTGCTCCGTCGTGGGGCCGTGCCGCTACCAGGTAAGCCAGCGCCCAGCGTGCTGTGTCCCGTGCCTCTATGCCGCCGAGGGCGTCGCGCGCGGCGAGCGCCGCGGCGAGCAAAACGGGCAAGGCCACCTCGTTGAGGATGCTGTGCCCAACCGTGAACCACGGCCGCGCAGGGCCTAGAACTGTGCCCACCATGTCCTTGTCCCTGCTGGTCCGGGTTGGCGGAATGCCAGGCGCCCCGGGGGCTTCCATGCCGTCTCCGCAGATTTGCCAGCTGGCCAGACAGGGAGGTGGAACGAGCAATAGGAGGCTGACCCGCCACCTGGATCATCGCTGTGGGTGCTGATGGCTGGAGTGAACGGGGTTTATCAAGGTACAACAATAGGAAAGAGCCGCGCCACGGCCGCTTGGATGGGGCTGGGCGTGGCGCCCTTACCCAGGGACCCTGCCTCCCTAGAGTCGCCGCCGGTGATCCTGTAGCGGCTTCCCTGGTACTCCTCGGCGCTCCCCGGCGGCCGTCCAGATGAGACTTCGCAGATCCTTGGATCTCTTCAGGAAGACAGGAAGAGAGGACCGGAGGGCTTGCCGGTTTAGATGCGCTATCCGGCATCAACTGGAGGCGGCTGACATGCTATGAGGTGCCAACTCGTGTTGCCGCGTCGTTCACCTTGCCATCTTGGGAGAGCTGGCCTCCGCGACATCATCAGCCGACGAGGCCTTGGGCTCCTTACTGACCTCGCGGCGCCGCCTCACGTGGCGAAGGTTGTGAGATTGCTTTCACAGAAGCAAATGGCACACCATCTCCACCAATCCGACGATGGTGATTCCATGCAGGCTAGATCCCTTCTTGTGGCCGCTGTCTTCTGCCTCGCGTCACCTCAGGTGGCCCGGGCTGCTGAGGCCGACGAAGGGCCTGCCGTCCCGCTTGCGCCGATGCACGGTGTGCCGCTGCCCCAATCACTTCCAGGCCTGGTCGCCGAAGGATGGCAGATCGTCGGCATTTCGACCATGAACAGGGTCTTCGCCTACCATCTGGTCAAGCAGGGTGCTCTGGCCTTTTGCCTTTCAGATATCACAAGAAGGCTTCCCGCCTCCGAGTGCCTGCAGCTCATCGACGGAGTAGGTCCTGCACCCGGTGGTAGCCCGCCTCCACGCTAGAGGCACGTGCTGCCCGACGCTGGCATGGAGGTGCGCGTGTGGCGATCTCTGCCGCGTCTTCGGCGGAAGCACCAGCATCGCCACTTTGGGACGGTGCTCGCACACACGCGCGGCAGCCTGAGCCGCATCGGGTGCACGTCTGGACTTTACCTCCACATTCGCAGGAGCCCGCACCAGAGAAGGGAAATGGGTACGGAAGCGGCGGTTCGTCGGCTGCGTGATGAACCGCGAAGAACTTTGCCCGCTCGCTTAACTGAAGACCCGGGTCGAGTGGTCAATCTCCCAGGCGGTGCCCTCGTCTCACAACATACCTCCCCTCTGACATATAATGTCACGCATCAGGCGCTCCTGATCCGTGTTACACAACCAAAGTCGGTCCAAGACACCGACTTCCACGTCAGCTCTCACCAAGAGAGGATCACATGCGCACCCTTATTGCTATTGCTTGCTTCGCGGTCCTGGCTATGGCGACGCCTGCTTTCGCCCAGGGCAACACCCAGTCGCAAGGCTCCATGCAGGGCATGGATCACTCCCGCATGCAGGGCATGGATCATTCGAACATGCCCGGCATGGATCATTCCAATATGCCGCAGGCCAATCAGGGTTCTTCCAATTCTGGGGCACAGCAAAGAACTGGGCGCCCGGCTGCGCCGCAAGGGCAGCGGAACTCCGGTTCGCAGCCAGGGCAGCGCTGACGCGACCTTCCCAACGAGACCGGTTGCCCTTGGATTGTCGCTCACTCAAATGGCCTTCCATCTGAGCGGCATCCAAGTCTGATGGACAGGGAGCTCTAATCGTGAGCCTCGCCGGTTCGGGCAGAGATGGGCGGGGGTGGTGAGACCGTATGTCCTCCGCTAGCGCCGGTGGCCCGTCCGAGGACGCGCGGTGAACGAAGGCGGCCTGCGGAGGAAAATCTGTCTTTCATGCCTAAAGTGGTCTGCTTGCTCCTTCTAAGCTGATCTATTCATTAGATCGGTCGCGCAGCACCTGGTCCGGTCGGATGTTCCTTTGGTCACTCCGCAGCAGAATCGGGCAGTGGTAGGGTGGTTGCGGCGGCACTCTGAGCTGCCGCTCGTGGCAATGGAGCTTTGGGCCGAGTGCCTTCAGTGCATGTGCCAGGGCACGGGAGACATTCTCATCTCGCGCACTGCTCTTGCGGCGGCAGCCAACACAAGCCCAGACGAGGTATCGCGCGTCATGTCCGAGCTGGAGAGTATCGGCGCCATACGCCGCCACCGCGAGAAGATACCGGGACTCCGCGGACCGGGGCGAGCCCGCTATCAGGTCAATCTGAACGTCAGTACTCGCATCCCGTCTCGAGCCGGCCGGCCCTCATCGCCGTAACCTACGACCACCGCTTTGGGACGACGCTGTCCGGTTAGGATCGTGACCTCGCCCATGGCCGAAGGCGCCAACCCTCCTCCACTCATGGCGGCCGACGAAGGCAACGGCATCTACCGTCTGCACTTGGAGTTGCCGATGCGGGCGACCGCCGGGCTACCCTGACAGCGCCGGTTCACGGCGAAATGCCTCCGGCCCGCGGCACCTTCCCAATTGGGGTCAGGTAGCTCTCAGGCGCCCGGACGGAATCCTGGATTGTGACATCGAGTGGCAGGGCGATGAGAGGCCGGGGCTCATTTGCAGCGATCACTGCGAGGTCGTGGTGCTGGAAGCACTGGCTTGGTGCATGCCACCGCTCATGCTGCGGGCGACGCTTTCGCTCGCTGCCTGCATCACTCGCCCGACGGAGAGCTTCATGCGCTACGCCTGCCCGAAGCCGCCCGCGGGCGACCAAGAGCGGCGCGACGGCGGACGTGTAAGCGCCGCACCGGCAGAGGCAGGGGAGCCGCGCGCCTAGACGAGGTTTCGCGCAATGGCCTGGATCGGCTTCATGCCTTCGCCGAAACGCGCGATAGCCTCCCGGTTCGCCTTGAGCTCGCCGTAGGGCAGATAGTGCACCTTGAGGTCGGCGATGCGGGAGAACGCGGGCCGCGCAAGCTGTGCCTTCACCTCGCCCTCGCGGCCGTCCGGCGCCACGAGGAACATGCCCTCCAAGGCGTGCGCCTCAGGGCCGAGCGCGAGGTCCAGCATGCGTACAATCCCTGAGTAGATAGACGTTGTGTGCTCCACCTCGAAGGCAGCGACGATCCGTCCCGTCTCCTTGGCCAGCCAGAGGACGTCGATGAGCCGGACGGCGTCGGCACCCGGCGCTTGCCCGACAGCCGCTGGAAGCTCGCCCAGGCAGCCATCGCCCAGCTTGCCGCCGTCCAGCGGCCGGTTCCGGTCGTTCGCGGCGATCCAGACGTCGTAACCCAAGGACTTACCCAGGTCCCGGAGGCAGCCCTGGACCGCGGTATGGGTCTCGTCCTCCTCACGGGCCTGTCTCTTGATCACATCTACGCACA
>NZ_BDLP01000160.1:0-9754 GCF_001950415.1 Roseomonas sp. TAS13 | reverse complement strand
CGCCTTACGGTGGAGCTGTGCGTAGATGTGATCAAGAGACAGCTCCTGGCCGGTCGGCCGGCCGGTGGCGGCGACGATCTTGTCCAGCCCTTCCATCCGCAGCCGCAGCAGCGTGGCGGTGGCGTCCGGCTGGCCGAGATGCGCGGCCAGCACCTCCCGCAGCCGGCTGTGGTTGGGCAGCCCCGTCAGCTCGTCCACATAGGCGAGGCGCTCGATGCGGGCGGCGGCGGCATGCAAGGCCGTGTTGTCGCGGATCACCGCGACGAAGTGCTGCCCTCCGTCCATCTCCACGTCGGACAGGCTCAGATGGATCGGCACCGGGCGGCCGTCGCGGTGCCGGGCGATGGTTTCCCGCCCGATGCCGACGACGCGCGGCGTCCTGCTTTCCCGGTAGCGCGCCATGTAGCCGTGGTGCTGGCCTGCTTCCTGGGAATTCACCAGGATGGCGACGTTGCGGCCCAGCAGCTCCTCCGGCGCCCAGCCCAGGATGCCGAACATCTTGCGGTTGGCATAGGTGATCCGGCCGGTCGCGTCGGCCACCACGATGCCCTCGGCGACATTGTCCACCACCGCCTGGAAGCGATGGGCCGCCGCGTGGTCCTCGTCGGCGGGCGGCGAGGGGTGTGTGGCGGCCGGGGGCGATGCCGCGGCCCCCGCCAGGCCGTGCGGGACGGTTCCGGCGTCCTGGGCTTCCCCCGGACGGCCGGCCGCGTCATCCGCCATGCCGGTGCATGCCGGCTGGGCCCGGCACGCGGTGACAGAGGTCATTCAGGTTCCACAACTGAGACGTGTTTCGGTTTTCGTCCTTCATCCTAGAGGATGCAATCCGAAAGGTTAACTCTGCTTCCCGATCCCCGCCCTTCCCACCGCCATCCAGGCGGCTTAATCCTGGCGGCAATTCCGGCCGGATGCCGGGCTCTTCCAGGGTTTCCCATGGGCTTCGCAGCCCGGCGGCGGCTTCCGGAAAGGCCGGGCCGCCCCGGCCGCGCCTCTGCTGAGACAGCCGGAACGAGATGACTGACGCCGCCACGCCTGCCCGCTACGACTTCGCCGCTGCCGAACCGCGCTGGCAGGCGGAATGGGAGGCGCGTGGCTGCTTCGCCGTTCCCGACGTGCCCGACGGCACGAAGCCCAAGGCCTATGTGCTGGAGATGTTCCCCTACCCCTCCGGCAAGATCCATATGGGGCATGTGCGGAACTACACGCTGGGCGACGTGATCGCGCGGCACAAGCGCGCCACCGGCCATGCCGTGCTGCACCCGATGGGCTGGGACGCCTTCGGCCTGCCGGCGGAGAACGCGGCGCGCGACCGCGGCGTGCATCCGGCGAAGTGGACCTACGCCAACATCAGCGCCATGCGCGCCGAGCTGAAGCGCATGGGGCTGAGCCTGGACTGGAGCCGGGAGCTCGCCACCTGCGACCCGGAATACTATGGCCAGCAACAGGCGCTGTTCCTGGATTTCTGGAAGGCCGGGCTGGTCGAGCGCAAGGAGAGCTGGGTCAACTGGGACCCTGTGGACGGCACCGTCCTGGCCAACGAGCAGGTGATCGACGGGCGCGGCTGGCGTTCCGGCGCCATGGTCGAGAAGAAGTCGCTGAGCCAGTGGTTCCTGTCCATCACCCGCTTCGCGCCGGAGCTGCTGGAGGCGCTGGACGGGTTGGAGCGCTGGCCCGAGCGCGTGCGGACGATGCAGGCGAACTGGATCGGCCGCAGCGAGGGTGCGCGGGTGCGCTTCGCGCTGGAGCAGCCGGTGGACGGCATCCCGGAGGTGGAGGTCTTCACCACCCGGCCGGACACGCTCTTCGGCATGAGCTTCCTGGCGGTCGCCGCCGAGCATCCGCTGGCCGCCGCGGCCGCCGCGCGCGATCCGGGGGCCGCGGGTTTCATCGCCGAGTGCCGCTCCGCCGGCACCTCCGAGGCGGCGATCGAGCAGGCGGAGAAGCGCGGCTTCGACACCGGCTTCCGCGTGCGGCACCCCTTCATCGAGGGCGCGACGTTTCCCGTCTGGATCGCCAACTTCGTGCTGATGGAATACGGCACAGGCTCGCTCTTCGGCTGCCCGGCGCATGACCAGCGCGACCTGGACTTCGCGCGGAAATACGGGCTGGACGTGACGCCGGTGGTGCTGCCGAAAGGTGGGGACGCCGCCACCTTCACGGTGGGCGACATCGCCTTCACCGAGGACGGCGTGATGATCAACTCCGGCTTCCTGGACGGCAGGGACACCGCCTCCGCCAAGCGCGCCGCCATCGACGCGCTGGAGGAGAAGGGCGCCGGCCGCGGCGTGGTGAACTGGCGCCTGCGCGACTGGGGCGTGTCGCGCCAGCGCTACTGGGGCTGCCCGATCCCGGCGATCCATTGCGAGGCCTGCGGCGTCGTGCCGGTGCCGGCGGAGCAGCTTCCGGTGCGGCTGCCGGAGGACGTGGACTTCTCGAAACCCGGCAACCCGCTGGACCACCACCCGACCTGGAAGCACGTCGACTGCCCGCGATGCGGCGCGAAGGCGCGGCGCGAGACGGACACCTTCGACACCTTCGTGGACAGTTCCTGGTACTTCGCCCGCTTCACCGCGCCGCGCGCATCGACGCCGCTGGTGGCGGAGGCGGTGAACCACTGGATGCCGGTGGACCAGTACATCGGCGGCATCGAGCACGCGATCCTGCACCTGCTCTATTCGCGCTTCTTCACCCGCGCGCTGCACGGCATGGGGAAGGTGGCCACGCCCGAGCCCTTCGCCGGACTGTTCACCCAGGGCATGGTGACGCACGCCTCCTATCGCGCCGCGGACGGCCGTTGGCTCTATCCGGAGGAGGTGGAGATCGCCCCCGACGGGACCGCCACGGCAAAGGCGACGGGCGAGGCCGTGACCATCGGCCGCGGCGAGAAGATGTCGAAGTCGAAGAACAACACGGTCGATCCGGGCGCGATCATCGACCGCTTCGGCGCCGACACGGCGCGCTGGTTCATCCTCTCCGACAACCCGCCGGACCGCGACATGGAATGGTCCGAGGGCGGCGTCACCGGCGCGCACCGCTTCGTGCAGCGCCTGTGGCGGCTGGTGAGCAATGCCGTGGCGGACCTGCCCGCGCCCGGCACCGGGCCGGGCGAGGCGGGCCGGGCGCTGCGCCAGGCGACCCACCGCACCATCGCGGCGGTGAGCGAGGCCTGGCAGAGCTTCGCCTTCAATGTCGGCGTGGCCCGCATCCACGAGTTCGCCAATACGCTGGAAGCGGCGAAGGACGCCGACGGCGCCGCGCGGCGCGAGGGGCTGGAGGCGCTGGCCCGGCTGATCGCCCCGGCCATGCCGCATCTGGCGGAGGAGCTGTGGTCGATGCTGCGCCCCGGCGGGGAGAGGCTGGTGGCGGAGCTGGACTGGCCCGAGGCCGATCCGACGTTGCTGGTGGCGGAAAGCATGACCATCGCCGTGCAGGTGCTGGGCAAGCTGCGCGCCACGATCCAGGTGCCGGTCGGGGCCGACGAGGCCGCGGTGGTCGCGGCGGCGGAGGCGGAGGAGAACGTGCAGCGCGCCATCGCCGGCAAGCCGGTGCGCAAGCGCATCTACGTGCCCGGCCGTATCGTCAACTTCGTCGTTTGAGGGGGAAAGACTTGCGCGAGCGCTGGAGCAGGCGGGCCCTTCTGGGCGTGACGGCAGGTGGCATGGCGGGGCTGCTCGGCGGTTGCGGCTTCCGGCCGCTCTATGCGCCGGGCGGCCAGTCGGCCGCCGCCGGCGCCACGCGGGAGGAACTGGCCTCGGTGCAGGTCGCCCTGATCCCGGAGCGCAGCGGGCAGCTCCTGCGCCGGACGCTGCAGCACCGGCTGGGCTCCGGCTATGGCGTGACGCCACGCTACGACCTGCGGGCCGCGCTGCAGATCGGCGTGGAGCAGGAGGGCTTCCGCCGGGATGGCGCGGCCACCCGCTCCCGCTATGTCGTCACGGCCCCCTGGCAGCTCTACACGGCCGCGGTGCCGCCGGTGCTGGTCGCCAGCGGCGCGGAGACGAGCGCCGATGCCTGGAACCTGCCGGACAACCAGTTCTTCGCGGCCGATGTCGCCTCCGAGGCGGCGCAGCGCCGGCTGATCGACCTGATCTCCAACGATATCGTGGAGAAGGTCGCCATCGCCCTGTCCTCGCAGGCGGCGGGCCGGAGCGCCTGACCCGGCCGCCCCGCGGACCGAGCTGAAGGAGCGGCGCCATGCCCAAGATCGAGGCGCGCCGCGTCGCCGCCTTCCTGCGCGATCCCGGCGCGGCACGGCTCGTGCTGCTCTATGGCGACGACCCCGGCCTGGTGCGGGAGCGTTCCGATGCGCTGCTGCGCGCCGTGGTCGGTGGCGACGATCCCTTCCGTGTGGCGGAGCTGGCGCGCGACCAGGCGCAGCGGGGCGGTGCCCTGGCAGGCGAGGCGGCGGCCCTGGCCATGACCGGCGGACGGCGCTTCGTGCGTGTTCGCGATGCCACGGATGCCCTGGCCCCGGCGGCGCGCGAGGTTCTGGCCGGGCGCGGCGAGGCGCTGGTGGTGCTGGAGGCGGGCGAACTGCCGAAGTCCTCCCGCCTGCGCGCCCTGGCCGAAGGGCCAGGCGAGGCGGTGGCGGTGGAATGCTGGCGCGAGCGCGGCGAGGCGCTGACCGCCAGCATCGGCGAGATCCTGCGCGAGGAAGGGGTAAAGGTGGAGCCTTCCGCCCTGGGCTGGCTGAGCGAGCGGCTGGGCGAGGACCGCCGCCTGATGCGCCGCAGCCTGGAAAAGCTCGCCCTCTATGTCGGGCCCGGCGGCACGGTGGGGGAGGAGGATGTCCTCGCCTGCCTCGAAGAGGGGATCAGCGCCGAGATCGGCGAGGCGTTGCTGAGCGCCACGGCGGGCGAGGTGCCGCGCACGGATGCCCTGCTGGAAGGCGCCTTTTCCGAGGGGATCAACCCGGTGGCAGCGATCCGCGCTGCGCTGCGTCATGTGCAGCGGCTGCATCTGGCCGCGCTGGCTGTCGCGGCAGGGCAGCCGCCCGGCACGGCGATGCAGGCGCTGCGTCCCCCCGTCTTCTTCCGCGACAAGCCGGGCTTCGAGCGGGCGCTGCGGATCTGGCGCCCGGCCGCCCTGGCCGAGATGGGCGCCATGCTGCTGCGGGCCGAGGCGCGGGTGAAATCCGGCGGCACCGGCAAGCCCGTGCCCGACCGCGCCGTGGCGCGCGAGGCGGTGATGGCCCTGGCCCGCAGGGCGGCCACGCTGGCACGGCGTTAGGCGCCCAGCCGCCGAACCGGTCGGAAGGATGGCCGGAAGATGACCATTCTGTGCGCTCCGATACAGTCGCGCCCGGAGAAAGCCTGCATCCTGCCCGGCACGTTCGGTCATCCCTGCCGAGCCCGGAGCCAGACATGCGCGAAGCCCTGACGCATTCCCAGCCGGTCCCCCTGGAGCCTGAAGGGCCGGTTCCGGCCCTGGCCGTCAGGGGAGCCACTGTCCTGCCCTCCGCGGAGGAGGCAGAGGCCAGGCTGGTCCGGGACTGGCTGGTGGTCGAAGGCATCCAGCGGCTCCTGGAGGAGCTGCATCCGGATATGCTGGAGCTCTTCGGGGATGTGCTGGAACAGGCGGCCCGCGATCTCCGCACCCGCTCCACCGGACCGCGCCTGCCGGAACCCCTGGCGGCGCGGAAAGCGGAAGGCGTCCGGCCCCGGGGCAGGGGACGGGCGGCACAGGCCCCACGCGTCCGGCCCCCGCTCATCTGACCCCTGCTGGTGAGTGTTGCGCTTCGTGGCTGACCGCCGGGGGAGAGGCTCTGCCTCTCGCCCCGGACCCCCTCTCCGCCAGGGACCGAAGCCGGTCCCCGGACCCCGGGCTTGCGTTGGCGCTGGTGGTAACCGTTACCCTGCGGCCTGATCCCTGGGAGCAGGTGGAGAGGCGGGGCTCCCGAAAAGAAAGATACCGTGTCCGCGCCTGTGGCACCGGCAGTCCGCCGGAGAGCGATGCTCTCCGGCGCGATCCGGCGTCAGACAGAACCAACGAAAATGGGTCCAGGGCCCGCAGGGTCCTGGCGGATAGGGGGTCCGGGGGAAAGGCGGCGCCTTTCCCCTGGGAGGGTGCAACGTCAGGCGTCGCCCGGATGCGGTGCCGTGCCTGGTTTCAGCAGGCGCAGGACGCTTTCGAGCTGGTCGAGGTCCCGCCAGGACAGGACGAGCTTGCCGCCCTTGCCGGAACGCCGGATGGCCACGCCGAGGCCGAGGCGCTCGCCCAGGTCCTTTTCCAGCGCCTTGGTTTCCGGGTCCGACACTGTGCGGGCGGCATTGGGCCTGGCCGGGGTGGCGGCGGCCAGGGCCTCGGTCTGGCGGACGTTCAGCCCCCGGGTCACCACCTGTTCGGCCAGGGCCACGGGGTCGTCGGCGGTCAGCAGGGCGCGGGCGTGGCCGGCGGTGAGGGAGCCGGAGGAGAGCAGGGCGCGCACCTTGTCCGGCAGGTTCAGCAGGCGCAGCGTGTTGGCGACATGGCTGCGGCTCTTGCCCACCGCCTGGCCCAGCGTTTCCTGCTTCAGGCCGAAATCGTCGAGCAGGCGCTGGTAGCCGATCGCCTCCTCCAGCGGGTTCAGATCCTCGCGCTGCAGGTTCTCCACGAGGCCGGCCGCCATGGCGGTGCGGTCGTCGAAGTCGCGGACGACGACCGGCACCTCGTGCTGCCTGGCGAGCTGCGCCGCGCGCCAGCGGCGCTCGCCGCCGATGATCTGCCAGACGCCGCTTGTCCCGGGCTTCGGCCGCACCAGGATCGGCTGCAGGATGCCGTGCTCCCGGATGGATTCCGCCAGCTCCTGCAGAGCCTCCTGTTCCATCGGGCCGCGCGGCTGGAAGGGGCCGGGCTCCAGCGCCTCGATCGGCAGCATGCGCTGGTGGTCGCTGGGGGAGGCGGTGGCGGCGACGGCGACGGGGGCATCACCCAGCAGGGCCGACAGGCCCATGCCGAGACGGGCAGGCTTCTTCACGGGGTCTCCTTCTCGGCGGCTTTTTCCTCCTCGGGAGCAGGGCCTGCCGTGCGCTTGCGGGCGCGTTCGCGCTTCAGCAGCTCGGCGGCAAGGCGGATATAGGCCTGTGCGCCCGCCGAGCGGGAATCGTAGAGGATCACCGGCAACCCGTGGGAGGGCGCCTCGCTGACCCGGACATTGCGGGGAATGGTGGTCTCGAAGACCTTGTCCTTGAAGAAGGAGCGCACATCGGCACCGACCAGTTCGGACAGGTTGTTGCGCCGATCCACCATGGTCAGGACGATGCCTTCCAGCTCCAGCGCCGGGTTCAGGCCGCGCCGGACGCGGTCCAGCGTGCGGGCGATCTGGGAGACGCCTTCCAGCGCGAAGAACTCGGCCTGCAGCGGCACCAGCACGGAATGCGCGGCGACCAGCGCGTTCAGCGTCACTAGCCCCAGCGAGGGCGGACAGTCGAAGATGATGCGGTCGTAGTCCTTCAGCACCTCGCCTCCGGCATCGAGCGCATCGACGAGGCGGCGCTCGCGCTTCTCCTCGTTCACCAGCTCGACCTCCGCCGCCGCGAGATCGGCATCGGCGGGGAGGAGGGAGAGGTTGGGGATCTGCGTCGGGGCGATCACCTCGGCGAGGGTCTTCTGGCCGGTGAGCAGCGCATAGGTGCCGGCGCCGCGCTGGGCGCGCGGGCTGCCGAGGCCGGTGGAGGCGTTGCCCTGCGGATCGAGGTCGATCAGCAGCACCCGTTCGGTGGAGGCCAAGGCGGTGGCGAGGTTCACCGCGGTCGTGGTCTTGCCCACGCCACCCTTCTGGTTGGCGAGGGCGAGGCGGTGGGCCGGTCGGGAGGAGCCGGGGCCACGCCGCCGGGGAGAGGTATCAGAGGCCGGCACGTCGTATCCCGGAGATGCGGAGAAGAGTGGCGGAAGGGTCGGTCCCGCTGGGGAACCGTTCCACCGCCATGGACCATGAGGGGGTGGCCTCGGTCAACTCGGCCTCGGCGGTTTTGCCTTTCGGAAACAAGGCAATGCCCTCCGGCGCCAGGAAGCGCGCGGCATAGGGCAGCAGCAGCCTGAGCGGCGCCAGTGCGCGGGCGGTCAGAACGCCCAGCGGGGGGAGGGTGGTGTCCTCGATCCGGCGTGGGTGCACGGTGACGTTGGTGGCGCCCAGCTCTCCCGCCACGGCCTGGAGGAAGGCGGATTTGCGCTTGTCCGACTCCACGAGGTTCCAGAGTCGCCCGGGCTCGGCCAGGGCCAGCACCATCCCCGGCAGCCCGCCGCCCGATCCCAGATCGGCAGCGGGGGCCTGGTTGCCGGGAAGGAGGGGGAGGAGCTGGAGCGAATCCTCGATATGCCGGGTGCGGAAGGCAGCGGCGTCGCGCGGGGCGATCAGGTTGATCCGCTCGTTCCAGCGCAGCAGCATCGCGGCATAGGCATCCAGCCGTTCCCGCGTTTCACGTGGAACCGGGATCATGCCGCCACCCCGCGCGGCTTCTCGGACAAGCGCCGCAGATGCCCGGCCAGCGCGGCGACGCCCGCCGGGGTGATGCCCGGCACGCGCCCGGCGATGCCCAGCGTGGCGGGACGGGCGGCGTCGAGCCGCTGGCGCATTTCGGTGGAAAGGCCAGGGACCATGGCGAAATCCAGCCCTTCGGGAATACGGAGACGCTCCTCCCGTTCCAGCAGGCGCATCTCGGCCTCCTGCCGACGCAGATAGGGGGCATAGAGCGCCTCGGCCTCCATCTGAGCCAGCACGGCCGGAGCGAGACCGCGCAGCCAGGGGAAGGCGAGGCCGGCATCCGTGCCGGGCAGGGCGAGCACCTCCAGCACCGTGCGCCGCTTGCCGTCCTCGTTCACCGGGATGCCGGCGGCGTTCAGGGCGCTGGGCGTGGCGCTCTCGGTGCGGGCGCGTTGCAGCGCCGCCTCGACCGCCCGGCCGAAGCCGGCGAAGCGGGCGGCGCGTTCCGGCCCGACGCAGCCCCAGCTCAGGCCGAGCGCGGTCAGCCGCAGCCCGGCATTGTCGGCCCGCAGCGAGAGGCGGTGCTCGGCCCGCGCCGTCAGCATGCGGTAGGGCTCGCTCACCCCCTGGGTGGTCAGGTCGTCCACCAGCACGCCGAGATAGGCTTCGGAGCGGAGCAGCAGGCGGTCCTCCCGGAGCCCCCCGGCCCGGGCGGCGGCGTTGAGCCCGGCCAGCAGCCCCTGCGCGGCCGCTTCCTCATAGCCGGTGGTGCCGTTGACCTGCCCCGCCAGGAAGAGACCGGGCACCGACTTGGCCTCCAGCGTCGGGCGCAGGGCACGCGGGTCGAAAAAATCGTATTCCACCGCATAGCCCGGGCGCAGGATCACCGCCCGCTCCAGCCCTGGGATGGTCGCGATCATCGCCGCCTGGACTTCCGCCGGCAGGCTGGTGGAGATGCCGTTGGGATAGATGGTCGGGTCGTCCAGCCCCTCCGGCTCCAGGAAGATCTGGTGCCGCTCCCGCTCCGCGAAGCGTACCACCTTGTCCTCGATGGAGGGGCAGTAGCGCGGGCCGCGGCCGGTGATCTGGCCGGAATGGATCGGTGCCTCGTGCAGCCTGGCGCGGATCAACGCATGGGTTTCCGGGGTGGTGGCAGTGATGCCGCATTCCACCTGCCGGTTCGCGATCCGCTCCGTCATCCAGGACAGCGGTTCGGGCACCGCGTCGCCCGGCTGCATCTCCAGCGCGGCCCAGTCGATCGTCCGCCCGTCCAGGCGTGGCGGCGTGCCGGTCTTCAGCCGGGCGGTCGGCAGGCCCAGCGCCTCCAGCGCCAGGGCCAGCCCGACCGAGGGC
>NZ_BDLP01000159.1:0-9885 GCF_001950415.1 Roseomonas sp. TAS13 | reverse complement strand
CGCCTTACGGTGGAGCTGTGCGTAGATGTGATCAAGAGACAGGCGCGACGGCGGTCGCAGCCCCCTCCTCGCGGAGCGCTCATAGGGTCCCCAGGGACTGACGTCCCTGGGCGGGGTGTCCAGAGGGGCAGGGCCCCTCTGGCCCCGGCCGGATCATCCAGTGCGATCCCTCAGCGGGTGTAGCCGTGGGAGGCGTCGGCGGCGGGGGTGGTGCCGCCGAGTTCGGCCAGGAAGGTGTCGTGGGTCATGGGGCGGGAGAACATGGGGTAGTTCTTTTCCACCGCGAGGCGCTGTTCCTCCTCGCTGACCGTGGCGGTGCAGTCGGTGAGGGTGACGACCTCGAAGCCCTTCTCGTAGCCGCTGCGCATGGTGGATTCGACGCAGCAGTTGGTCAGGAAGCCGCCCAGCGCCATGGCTTCCACGCCGCGATGGCGCAGGATGAAGTCCAGGTTGGTGCTGGCGAAGGCGTCGAGGCCGCGCTTGCCCTCCAGCACGATGTCGGTGGGCTCGGGCGTGAGCTCCTCGGTGATCTCCGCGCCCCACGTGCCCTTGCGGAAGGCCTGGCTGTCCACCACGCCCTTGAGGATGCCGTAGGGCTTCGGGTTCAGCTCCGGATAGCCCTCGGCGAAGGAGATCGGGGACCAGACGATCAGGGCGCCCATCTCCCGTGCGCGGCGCACCGTCTCGACCGTGTGGCCGAGCATGCCGGTGCTCTGCATCACCGGCTTCACCGCTTCGTGGAGGGCGCCGCCCTCGGTGGTGAAGTCGTTCTGGTACTCGATGAGGACGAGGGCGGTCCTGGCGGGCGTCATGCGCTTGCTCCTGCTCTGGGCTCTTGGTCCGGGCTGCCGGTCCGGCCTCCCGCGGGCCGTTAAGGCATCGGGCGGGAGGTGGAGGATGCGACGGAAAGACGCACAGGGACATGGTGCGGTGCCAGCCCGGCCGAAGGGGGCGGAAGGGCCGGAGGGGCGGCTTTCACCGGCTGTTCATGCCGGCCAGCATGCTTCCGGCGGGAAGCGGGTTGCACCGGGACCGGGGTGCGGCGGCGAGTCACGCTTTCCCTTGACCGGATCGTTGCGTGGGGCGTAAAAGCCCGATCGTCGCGGGGGAAAGGTTTTCCCCCGCGTGCCTGTGCTGCGGTTTCCGGAACCGGAACGGTTCTTCACCGGAAAGGTTCGTCGGAGCCCACCACGGGCCACATCCCCCCACCGGCCCGGCCAAGCCGGGCAAGACGTGCCGGTCCCGGCTGCTCGCTGAAGCGGAGCCGGAGGTCGGGGCGCAGGCCCAGCGGCTCCCTTCCCCCCGAAGGCGCCGCCGTTTCAGGAACAGACAACTACATGGCATCTGCCACCACCCTCGACCGCGCCGCGGCTTCCGAGGATTTTGCTGCCCTCCTCGACGAGACCCTCGGCGCTGACACCGGCTTCGCCGGCTCCGTCGTCACCGGCCGCGTCATCCGCGTGGACGACGACGTCGCCGTCGTCGACGTCGGTCTCAAGAGCGAGGGCCGCGTCCCGCTGCGCGAGTTCGCCCCCCAGGGCCAGAAGGCCGAGGTCAAGCCGGGCGACACGGTCGAGCTCTTCGTCGAGCGTTACGAGGACAAGGACGGCTCCATCGTCCTGTCCCGCGAGAAGGCGCGCCGCGAGGAAGCCTGGACCAACCTGGAGAAGCAGTTCCAGGCCGGCAACCGCGTGAACGGCACGATCTTCGGCCGCGTCAAGGGCGGCTTCACCGTCGATCTCGGCGGCGCCGTGGCCTTCCTGCCGGGCTCGCAGGTCGATATCCGCCCGGTGCGCGATGTCGGGCCGCTGATGGGCTCCCCGCAGCCCTTCCAGATCCTGAAGATGGACCGCGCCCGCGGCAACATCGTCGTGAGCCGCCGCGCGGTTCTCGAGGAGACGCGTGCCGAGCAGCGCAGCGAGCTGATCCAGGGCCTGAAGGAAGGCATGGTGCTCGACGGCGTGGTGAAGAACATCACCGACTACGGCGCCTTCGTGGACCTGGGCGGCGTGGACGGGCTGCTGCACGTCACCGACATCGCCTGGCGCCGCATCAACCACCCCTCCGAGGCCCTGACCATCGGCCAGCAGGTCAAGGTGCAGGTCATCCGCTTCAACCCCGAGACGCAGCGCATCTCGCTCGGCATGAAGCAGCTGATGGCCGATCCGTGGGAGGGTGTGGCCGTCAAGTATCCGGTGAACGGCAAGTTCTCCGGCCGCGTGACGAACATCACCGACTACGGCGCCTTCGTGGAGCTGGAGCCGGGCGTCGAAGGCCTGGTCCATGTCTCCGAGATGAGCTGGACCAAGAAGAACGTCCATCCGGGCAAGATCGTCGCCACCTCCCAGGAGGTCGAGGTGATGATCCTGGACGTGGACGAGCCGAAGCGCCGCATCTCGCTGGGCCTGAAGCAGGCGCAGGGCAACCCCTGGGACCAGTTCCTGGAGCAGCACCCGCCGGGCTCGACCGTCGAGGGCGAGATCCGCAACATCACCGAGTTCGGCCTCTTCATCGGCCTGGGCCCGGACCTGGACGGCATGGTCCACATGTCCGACCTGTCCTGGGAGCTAACCGGCGAGCAGGCCATGGCCAACTACCACAAGGGCGACACCGTCCAGGCCAAGGTGCTGGACGTGGATATCGAGAAGGAGCGCATCTCCCTCGGCATCAAGCAGCTCCAGTCCGACCCGGCCGCCGAGGTGCTGGATCGCGTCCGCAAGGGTGACGTCGTCACCGGCGTGGTGACGAAGATCGAGGCCAACGGCATCGAGGTGAAGGTCGAGGACATCCTCACCGGCTTCATCCGCCGCGCCGAGCTGGCCCGCGACCGCAACGACCAGCGCCCCGAGAAGTTCGCGGTGGGCGAGAAGGTCGATGCCAAGGTGGTCATGGTGGACCGGGCGGCCCGCCGCCTGAGCCTGACCATCAAGGGCAAGGAGGTCGAGGAGGAGCGCGAGGCGGTGCGCGAGTACGGCACCTCCGACAGCGGCGCCTCGCTGGGCGACATCCTGGGTGCCGCGATCCGTCGCCGCAACCAGATGACCGAGGACTGAGCCTCCGCCCCACGGCGAAGGTTACGGGAACGCCCCGGGGAGAGATCCCCGGGGCGTTTCGCGTTCCAGGTGGAATGGGGGTTTGGGGGCGGGGCGGAGCCCTGTCCCCAAAGGGCGGTGCGTCAGCTTCGCCGCAGGGCGCTGCCGTAGAACACCAGGATGCTGCGGTTGAGCAGCAAGATCTGCGGGCGCGACAGGGGCAGTGGACCGCAGCGCGGGTCGAAGAGGGCGCGGCGCAGGTCCTCGTAGAGGGGACGGAGTTCCTGGCGCATGGGCGGGCGGCGGTAGGCGGGGCGGACGGCCAGCACGCGGCCCGCGGCGTCCACCTGGACCTCGAACTCCAGCACGGCGTCCGGCGGCACGGGCACGTCGCCGCGGCAGGGGGCGATGTGGTGGATCAGCGTGTCGATAAGCTGCGCGGACGGGTCGCGCGGGACATCCTGGGCCCGGGCGGCGGGCGGGAGGAAGGGGAGCAGCGCCAGCAGGGCGAGGGCGTGGCGGCGCATGGCCGGGGCTATTCCGAGCTCCAGCCTGCCTTGCGCTCGTAGTGCTTGAAGTATTTTTCCGTCACTTGGTCAGTCTTCACCACGACGCAGACATCGGTGGTGTTGAACTGGTGGTCCACCACGGCCCCGTCGCCGACGAAGCCGCCGAGGCGCAGATAGCCCTTCACCAGCGGCGGCAGGTCCGCCAGCGCATTGCGGCCGACCTGCGACGGGTCGAGCCGGACCATGCTCTCGTAGCGGGCCGGCAAGGCGCGTGGCCGCAGGTGAGGCGGCGCCATGTGGTTGAGGGCGAGATAGGTCAGCGGCTCCGCCAGCACGTCCAGATCCGTGCCGGGCAGGGAGGCGCAACCGAACATCACCTCGACACGATGCTTGTGCACATAGGCGGCGATGCCGCGCCAGAGGAGTTGCAGGCTGCCGCGCGTGCGGTGGTTCTCCCCGACGCAGGAACGGCCCAGTTCGAGGATCTGCCCCGGCAGGCCCAGCAGCGGGCGCAGGTCGTACTCGTCGGCGGAGTAGAAGCGGCCGATCAGCGCCGCGGCCTCGCGCCGGATGAGGCGGTAGGTGCCGACCACCGATTCCGGGCCTTCGCCCAGGCTGTGGTCCACCACCAGCAGGTGGTCCGCCACCGCGTCATAGGCATCGACATCGCGGCCGGGGCGCATCTCCGGCGTGGGGCGGGCGCCCATCTCCTCGTAGAAGACCTTCCAGCGCAGGGCCTGGGCGGCCTCGATCTCCCAGTCCCGCACCGCGATCCGCACGCCGAGTTCGCCGGCGCGCAGCTCCCCGAAGCCGGCATCGGTCATGGGAGGGGGGGCATGGAAATTGTCACGGATCACCCCCCGGACCACGCTCATCCTTCGCCGTCCGTATCCCGCTGCCGCGCCAGGGCCTCGCCCTTGGGCTTGCGGCCAAAGAGCTCCAGCCGCTGGCCGATCAGGGAGAAGCCGAGCCGCGCGGCGATCTCCTGCACCAGGCGCTCGTGGGCGGCATCCTCGAACTCGATCACCTTGCCCGAGTCGACGTCGATCAGGTGATAGTGGTGACCGTGATCCGTCGGCTCGTAGCGGGCGCGGCCGCCGCCGAAGTCATGGCGCTCCAGGATGCCCTTTTCCTCCAGCAGCCGGACGGTGCGGTAGACGGTGGCGATGGAGACCTTGGAATCGATGGCGAGTGCCCGGCGGTACACTTCCTCGACATCCGGGTGGTCCTGGGCCTCGCTCAGCACGCGCGCGATCAGCCGGCGCTGGCCGGTCATCTTGAGACCACGCTCGACGCAGAGGCGCTCGATGCGGGATGGGTCTGGGCGTGCTGCGTCCATGCGTCCGTTCTAGTCTTGTCCCCGGCGGAGCGGGAAGTGCCGGCTGGGCGGCACATTACCCATCCCTGGCCCTCCACGGCAAACATGACGGGTCCACGACACCGTCATGTTCCCGCGCCTCAGCCGCCCGCGCGGCGGCTCCGGCCCCGCGGGCGCGTTCCCAGGCCGATGCTCTTGGCCAGGGAGGAGCGGTGCTGGGCGTAGTTCGCGGCGACCATCGGATAATCCGGCGGCAGGCCCCAGCGCTCGCGGTACTGCTCGGGCGTCAGGTTGTAGTGCGTCATCAGATGCCGCTTGAGCATCTTGAGCTTCTTGCCGTCCTCGAGACAGACCAGATAGTCGGGCGTAATGCTCTTCTTCACCGGCACGGCAGGTTCCGGGCGGGCCACCGGCGCCGGCTCGGCCGGCTTGCCAAGACCGAGGAGCGCGCGGTGGACTTCCGTGATCAGCCCAGGCAAGTCATTGTGCTGGACACTGTTGTTGGAGACGTGTGCCGCGACGATCTGAGCCGTCAGAGCCAGTACGTCGCCACGTGTCTCTTCCTGGGCCGGCGCATCGGCCATGTTGACTCTCCTTGAGATCATAGTCCCGGAGCACCCGCGCAATATCCTGGAATTTGGCGGGAGCCTGCACGAACCTAAATAGACGCGGATGGGCAGAAAAACAACAGGAGGTTTTATGATCAGTTCAGGTGAAGAAGAGTTGCTCGACTATGATTCACGCATCGACATCACACGCGACACTTGCCCCATGACCTTCGTCCGGACCCGCCTCGCCCTGGATCGCATGGCGCCGGGACAGGTTCTTCTGGTGGAGATGCGGGGCGCCGAGCCGGTGCGGAACGTGCCCCGCACGGCGGTGGAGCAGGGGCACCAGGTTCTGGCGCAGGACGAGGCCGGGGAGGGGCTGGTGCGGCTGTGGCTCCGACGCGGGGGCGCCTGAGCCGGGGCGGTAGCGGTCCCGGCCGAGCCCTGGCGTCCGGCGTCGCGCCACCTGAGGGGGGAAGGCTGCGCCTTTCCCCCGGGGTTGGACACGGGGCGCGCGGTTGAGGCGATCAGGCCGGCATGCGGGCCGTGTGGACGGCATCGGCCAGGGCGCGCACATGCTCCAGCACCTTGCGGACCGTGTCCGGCCCGGCGCGGCCTTCCGAATCGAGCGTGGCGGCCAGGGTGTCGATCAGCGCCGTGCCGACCACCGCCGCATCGGCCACGCGCACGGCGTCGGCGGCCTGTTCCGGCGTGCGGATGCCGAAGCCGATGCCGATCGGCAGCGTCGTCGCGGCGCGGATGCGGCCGACGTTGCGGCGCAGTTCCTCCGTCGCGGCGGAACGCGTGCCGGTGATGCCGGTGATGGAGACGTGGTAGACGAAGCCGTCCGAGCCACTCAGCGCAAAGGGCAGGCGGGCATCGTCCGTGGTGGGGGCGATCAGGCGGATCAGGTCCAGCCCCTGCGCCGTGGCGAAGGGCGCCAGCTCGTCCGCTTCCTCCGGCGGCATGTCCACCACGATCAGCCCGTCCACTCCGGCCGCCGCGGCGTCGGCGCAGAAGCGTTCGGCGCCATAGGCGAGGATCGGGTTCAGGTAGCCCATCAGCACCAGGGGGATTTCGGCCTCGGCGGCGCGGAAGCCGCGCACCATCTCCAGCACGCCGGCCAGGGTGGCGCCGGCCTTCAGCGCGCGCAGCCCGGCGCGCTGGATCGAGGGGCCGTCGGCGGCCGGGTCGGTGAAGGGCACGCCGAGCTCGACCAGGTCCGCTCCTGCCGCGGGCAGGCCGGCGAGCAGGGCACGGGAGGTTTCCAGGTCGGGATCATAGGCCTGGAGGTAGGGCACCAGCGCCCCCTTGCCCTGCGCCTTCAGCGCGGCGAAGCGGGCGGCGATGCGGCCCTTCGGCGCGGCGGTGCCTGCCGTGCTCCCTTGCGTCATGGTCCCGGCCATCAGATCTCGGCCCCCAGGTGGTGCGCCACGGTGAAGATGTCCTTGTCGCCGCGTCCGCTGAGGTTCAGCACGATGGTCTGTTCCCGGCCCATGCTGGGCGCCAGCTTCATGACATGCGCCAGCCCGTGCGCGGATTCGAGGGCGGGGATGATGCCTTCGAGCCGCGAGCAGAGCTGGAAGGCCTCCAGGGCCTCCGCATCGGTGGCGGAGACGTATTGCACGCGCCCGATCTCGTGCAGCCAGGAATGCTCCGGCCCGATGCCGGGATAGTCGAGCCCGGCGGAGATGGAATGCGCCTCGGTGATCTGGCCTTCCGGCGTTTGCAGCAGATAGGTGCGGTTGCCGTGCAGCACGCCGGGCTGGCCGCCGTTGATGGCCGCCGCGTGCTCGCCGCTCTCGATGCCGCGCCCGGCCGCCTCGACGCCGTAGATCTTCACGGATTCATCATCGAGGAAGGGGTGGAACAGCCCCATGGCGGAGGAGCCGCCGCCCACGGCGCAGACCAGCGCGTCCGGCAGGCGGCCTTCCAGCGCCATGTGCTGCTCCCGCACCTCGTCGCCGATCACGCACTGGAAGTCGCGCACCATCTCCGGATAGGGGGCGGGGCCGGCGACCGTGCCGATGCAGTAGTAGGTGTCGTGGACATGCGCGACCCAGTGGCGCAGCGCCTCGTTCATCGCGTCCTTCAGCGTGGCGGCGCCGGAGGTGACGGCTTCCACCTCCGCGCCCAGCAGCTTCATGCGGAAGACGTTGGGCTTCTGCCGCGCCACATCCGTGGCGCCCATGAAGACGGTGCAGGGCAGGTCGAACAGGGCGCAGGCCGTGGCGGTGGCCACGCCGTGCTGCCCGGCGCCGGTCTCGGCGATCACGCGGGTCTTGCCCATGCGCTTCGCCAGCAGGATCTGCCCCAGCACGGCGTTGATCTTGTGCGCGCCGGTGTGGTTCAGCTCCTCGCGCTTCAGGTAGACCTTGGCGCCGCCCAGGTGCTTCGTCAGCCGCTCCGCGAACCAGAGGGGCGAGGGGCGGCCCACATAGTCCTTCAGCAGGAGGCGCCACTCCGCCTCGAAGGCCGGGTCCTTGCGCGCCGCGTCATAGGCGGCCTGGACCTCCAGGATGTTGGGCATCAGCGTCTCGGCCACGAAACGGCCGCCGAAGCCGCCGAAGCGGCCGCGGCTGTCGGGGCCGGAGCGCAGGCTGTTGGGCAGGGTCTCGTTCATCGGGGGCGTCCTCTGGTCCAGAGGGCAGATAGCGCGCATGGGCGGATTGCGACAGGGCAGGACATGGGAGGCTGATGCGACGGCCGGAATGGTCCTGCCTCCCGCGCACCTTCCCTCCGGATGGCCCTGCGTCGCTCTCCGTGGCTGGCCGCCGGGGGAGAGGCTCTGCCTCTCCCGCCGGACCCCCTCTCCGCCGGGGACCGAAGCCGGTCCCCGGACCCCGGGCTTTCGTGGGTTCCCGTGGTGGCCATCAGCCTGCGGCCCGATCCCTGGGGCAGGTGGAAGCGCGGGGCTCCCGGAAAGAAGAAAAGCAACGTGTCCGCGCTGGCGGCACCCGCGATCCGGCATCAGTGAGCGCCAACGAACGGGAGGTCCAGGACCCTCAGGGTCCTGGCGGATAGGGGGTCCGGGGGAAAGGCGGCGCCCTTCACCCGGGGCGGCGCAACGGCAAGCCGTTCCCGGATCAGCCCTCGATCGCCCGGCCAGCGCGGTGGCGGCGCAGGAGCCACCAGCCGAGCAGGGCGGAGAGTGCGAAGAGCGCCACGCCGAGGGCGATCTGGGTGGACTGGTTCACCGCCACGCCTTCGCCCAGCAGCACGAAGACCGCTGTCTGCGGCACGTAGCCGATGGCCGAGCCGAGCAGGAAGGGGCCCGCCGCGACGCCGGACAGGCCGGCGAGGAGATTGAGGGCGAGGTTGTTGCCGACGGGCAGCAGGCGCAGCGCCAGGGTGGCGCCGAAGGGGGAGCCGGCGAGGACGTCGTGCATGGGCTTGAGGCGCCGGCCGAAGCGCCCGGCGAGGCGGCGGGCGGCCCATTCGCGCCCGATCAGCCGGGCCCAGCCATAGCCCAGGGCGCAGCCCAGCACCTGGGCCAGCATGGAAAGGCCGCCGCCGGCCAGGGCGCCGAAGGCGCTGCCGCCAAGGAAGGCCACCGCCTGGCGCGGCGCGCCGACGGCGGTGGCGGCGGCGCCGACCAGCACGAAGAGGGCTTCCGCCCAGAGGCCGCCGCCGCGCATCTGGGCGCTCATGAAGGCGATGCCGTGGTCCTCGCCCAGTTCGCGCAGCACCCAGCCGGCCAGGGCGAGTCCCAGGGCCAGCAGCAGCAGGCGGAGGATGGAGCGCAGCGCGCCGCGCGAACGGTCGGGCAGCGTCACGGCTGCGCGGGGGCGCCCGGGGGCGTGACGGCAGGCGTGATGACAGGCGTGGCGGCGGGTGGTGGCGGGGGCGCGGCGTAGGCCAGCCGGGGCCGCTTCCAGCGCCGTTGCAGCCACATCACGCCCAGCAGGTCCACGATCCCCACCGCGAGGCGGTCCAGCGTGCCGTAGTTGGAGACGCCGCGCGTGCGGGGACGGTGGTTCACCGGCTCGCTCACCACGCGGCCGCCCTGGCGGATGGTCAGGGCGGGCAGGAAGCGGTGCATGTGGTCGAAGGGCGGCAGCTCCAGGAAGAGCGCGCGGGGGAAGACCTTCAGCCCGCAGCCGGTGTCGGGCGTGGCGTCGCCCAGCAGGCGGGCGCGGACGCGGTTGGCGACGCGGCTGCTCAGCCGCTTCACCGCCGTGTCCTTGCGCGTGGTGCGCCAGCCGGCGACCAGCACGGCCTGCCCCGGGGCGCCTTCCGCCGGGTTCTCCTGCCGCGCCCTGGCCCAGAGCCTGGGGATGTCGGCCGGGTCGTTCTGGCCGTCGCCGTCCAGCGTGGCGATCCAGGGGGCGCGGGCATGGCGCACGCCGGTCACCACCCCGGCGGACTGGCCGCAGGAGCGGGCATGGCTGAGCCGCCGTACCGCGAGGCCGGAGGCGGCGGCGGCGTCGATCCGCTGTCTCTTGATCACATCTACGCACAGCTCCACCGTAAGGCGA
>NZ_BDLP01000158.1:0-9890 GCF_001950415.1 Roseomonas sp. TAS13 | reverse complement strand
TCGCCTTACGGTGGAGCTGTGCGTAGATGTGATCAAGAGACAGGCCATCCGGCCATGTTCTTGAAAAGAAACGAGCTTGCGGGTGATGGCGGGACAGGAAACCCGTGCGCCGATGCGGCGTTGGGCCGCCGACATGCAGATGTACCCGATGTACCCGATCCGCCTCGCTCTGGTGGCTAGCATCCTCGGCGCACCGCTTCCCACGCGGACCACGGCCGGTTCCGCCCAGGGTGGCACGACACAGCAGGAGGAGACGGCCTTGCCCGCCGCCCTTGGCGAGCCGTCCCTGCAACGAAGCGACGATGCCCCGCCCTCCCGTGCAGCGAGACCCTGAGGACACATCTGTGTTGTGCGCGCGTGAGAGGCGCGTGCAGTTGCGTTGCCTATGGCTTGCGCAGCGCCCCCCGGTGGTCTAGCGCATCCCTTCCTGAAGCAGTCTTGGGGCCAGAATGTCGTCGGCGGTGGATCGCAGCAGTGTGAGCCGGGACCATCCGCGCGCAGCGTTGGATGCTTCGTCGGTCAGGGATGCCTATCGGCGCTGGGCGGGGGTCTATGATGCGCTCTTCGGCGGCGTCTCGGCTTTCGGGCGCAAGCGCGCGGTGGCGGCGGTCAATCGCCTGCCCGGCGCGAGGGTCCTGGAGGTCGGCGTCGGGACCGGGCTGGCCCTGCCGCTCTACCGGCGCGACCTGCGCGTGACCGGCATCGACCTGTCGCGGGAGATGCTGGAGAAGGCCGCCGAGCGCGTGGCCAGCGAGCGGCTGCCCAATGTGGATGGGTTGCTGGAGATGGACGCGGAGGCCATGGCCTTCCAGGACGGCGCCTTCGACATGGCGGTGGCCATGTTCACCGCCTCCGTGGTGCCGAACGCGCGGCAGCTCTATGCCGAGATGAGCCGCGTCGTCCGCCCCGGTGGCCGCCTGCTCTTCGTGAACCATTTCGCCGCCGAGGCCGGGCCCCGCTGGTGGGTCGAGCGGGCCATGGCGCCGCTGTCGCGCGTCCTCGGCTGGCATCCGGATTTCGAGCTTTCCGCCCTGCTGGACCGTGAGACCGCGGAGATCGAGGCGATCGAGCCCTGCCCGCCGGCGGGGCTCTTCACGCTGGTCCAGCTCCGCAACGGCGACACGCTGCGGCGCGCCCTGGCGGCCTGACCCCCGCCCGGGAGGATTGTCCTCAGCTTCACGGAACAGGCCCTGCCGGCGATACCGGCGGGGCCTGTTCCGTTTCCGTGGCCGGCGTCCCTCGCGTTTCCGTCCGGGGTTCGGGGTCCGTGGTGCCGTCCAGGCCGGGATTCCCGTACGGGCCGGTGGGGAGCTAAGCTCGCGGCCTGGAATCAGGCAGGGGCGGCGGACCGCCCGGGCGAGGAGGCCGCATGCGCGCCAGCATCCGTGGGACCGAGATCTATTTCGACGTGGAAGGCATGGGGCTGGTGCCCGATGGCGACACGATGCGCGAGCGCCCGGTCGCGATGGTGATCCATGGCGGCCCGGGCGGGGACCACAGTGGCTTCAAGCCAGGCTACACGCCGCTCGCGGAGCGGATGCAGCTCGTCTATTTCGACCATCGCGGCCAGGGGCGTTCCAGCAAGAAGGACCCGGAGAGCTGGAACCTCGACGAGAATGTCGAGGACATGGAGGCGCTGCGCCGGCATCTCGGCCTGGGGCCGATCGTGTCCATCGGCACCAGCTATGGCGGCATGGTCGCCCAGGCGCATGCGGCCCGCTATCCCGAGGCGGTGTCGCACCTGGTGCTGGTGGTCACCGCCTCCCATGGCGGCTTCGTTCCCCGGGCGCAGCGGATCATCGAGGAGACCGGCACGCCGGAACAGCGCCGCGTCTGCGACATGCTCTGGGATGGTGCCTTCCGCACGGTGGAGGAGGTGCGGCACTACTACGAGGTGATGGGGCCGCTCTATTCGCGCCGCTACGATCCCGCCGCCGGGGCCGCCAGCCGGATGCGGACCCTGCACGAGCCCGAGGCGCTGAACCGCGCCTTCCGTCCGGGCGGCTTCCTGCGCAACTTCGACCTGCGGCCCGAACTCGGCCGCATCACCGCGCCCACGCTGATCCTGGCCGGGCGGCACGACTGGATCTGCGCGCCGGAATTCTCGGAGGAGATCCACCGCCTGGTGCCCGGCTCCGACCTGCGGATCTTCGAGAACAGCAGCCATTCGATCCGCGCCGACGAGCCCGAGGCGCTGGTGGATGCCATCCGTGGCTTCGTGGTCCACAACCGAGGTCGCCGCGCCGGCTGAGGCGCTTGGCCGGGGGTCAGTGGCCGCCGAAGAAGCGTTTCATACGGCCCCACCAGCCGGCTGTCCGGTCGATGGCGGTGGAAGGGCCGTTATGGGTGATATGGGGCCGGTGCGCGGGGGGCGGCAGGGCGGAGGCCAGGGTATGGCGCCCGCCATCCTCGGCCGCGATCAGGCGCGTTTCCAGGGCCAGGACCTCGTCCGTCGTTTCGGTGGCGGCCGCGATGGCGAGGCGGCAGGCATGGGCGGCCTCGTGCCAGGCGCCGGCGCGGCGCAGGGCGTCCACCACGCGCACTGCCTGTTCGGGCGCCAGCGGCGGGCCGCTGCGCCAGAGCGCCACGGCCTCCAGCCGCCAGCTCCGGGCGAGTTCGGGCAGGCCTTCGTCATCCGCCACCCAGGCGGCCTGCAGCGTCGCCTCGGCGGCGGCATGAAGGGCGCCGCTTTCCTCCAGCACATGCGCCCAGCCCAGGAAGCGGCGGGCGAGGGGAGGGTGCGCCGTCTCGTTCACCAGCGCGCGGAAGGGGGCGGCGGCCACGGCCTGGGCCACGGCCGGGTGCGCGCGCGTGATGTCGGGCGCCGCATAGCCGCAATGGGGGCATTGCTGCAGCCAGAAGCGCATGGTGGAGCGCAGCGGCTCCCCGGGGCGCAGATCCAGGTCCGGGGCCTGTTCCGGCGGCGGCGCGACGGCGCGGGGCTGCCGGCTTTCCGTTCCGCAGACCGCGCAGCGCACCATGCCGGGCTTGCCGCCGGAGCGTCCCGCGCCAGGCTGGAAGGGGCCGTCCTTTCCCAGGCGTCCGGGCCCCGGGCGCCCGGGGCCCGTGCGGCCGGGGGCGTGGCGCTGCGGATCGCCGCCCGGACCGTTGTCCGGATTGCCGCCTCGGGGCTCGCGCGTGGGGAATGAACTCGCCATGACGGTCCAAGTTAGGCGCAGGAGGCGCGCGGGCGAAGGGGGCAGATGGCGGGCGCGCACCATCTTGTGCATGATGGCCTTCCCTTATGCTTCCGGTGACCAAAGGCGCGATGCCCCGCGGCGATCTTTTTCCCGATATCTCTCCCTACGAGACCGGCCTGCTGCCGCTCTCGCCCTCGGGCGCCGCGGCGGACGGGGTCAACCACGTGATGTACTGGGAGCAGGTGGGCAATCCCCGGGGCCAGCCGGTGCTGTTCCTGCATGGCGGGCCGGGGGCGGGGGCGGGGGCTGTGCATCGCCGCTTCTTCGACCCCGGCCACTGGCGCGTGGTGATCTTCGACCAGCGCGGCGCCGGGCGCTCGCGGCCGCTGGGGGAGCTGCGCGACAACACCACGCCGCATCTGGTGCGGGATATCGAGACGCTGCGGCGTTTCCTGGGCATCGAGCGCTGGCTGCTCTTCGGCGGCTCCTGGGGGTCGACCCTGGCGCTCGCCTATGCCCAGGCGCATCCCGAGCGGGTGCTGGGCTGCGTGCTGCGCGGGGTCTTCCTGGGGCGGCGGGAGGAGGTGGACTGGTTCCTCTATGGGCTGCGCCGGATCTTTCCGGATGCCTGGGCCGCCTTCGCCGAGCATGTCCCGCCCGAGGAGCGGGGCGACCTGCTTTCCGCCTATCTGCGCCGACTGACCGATCCCGACCCGGTGGTGCATCTTTCCGCTGCCCGGTCCTGGAGCAACTTCGAGGGCATGTGCAGCACGCTGCTGCCTTCGCCGGAGCTGGTCGCGAGCTTCGCGCAGGACCGTTCCGCCCTGGGCCTGGCGCGGATCGAGGCGCATTACTTCGCCCATGACCTGTTCCTGCCGCCCGAGGGCCTGCTGGGACGGATGGACCGTATCGCCTCGATCCCGGCGGAGATCGTGCAGGGACGCTACGATATGGTCTGTCCGCCGGCCACGGCCTTCGCGCTGACCGAGGCCTGGCCGCGGGCACGCCTGACCCTGGTGCCGGATGCCGGGCATTCCGCGCTGGAGCCGGGGGTCCGGACGGCGCTGGTCTCGGCGGTGGAGCGTTTCCGCCGGCGTTCCTGATCGCGGCCGCGCCGTGGCTGTGCCTCCCCCTGCTGTGCAAGCAGGCGGTTCCCGGCCGGTGTCGGTCGTGCTAAGCGGCCTGTGCGTCTCCGTAGCTCAGCAGGATAGAGCACCAGATTCCTAATCTGGGGGCCGTGGGTTCGAATCCCGCCGGGGACACTCCCTTTCCTTCCGAGATCAGCGGTCGGTTCAGGCCGTGTCTTCCTTCCGCCACCGCCGGTGGCCGGCGGGAGGGGCTGCGCCCCGGTCTTCGGGCTCTCACGACGGTGGCTCCGCCCGTTGCCTGGCGGGGCGCATCCATCCTTCGCCGATCCGTTCCGTGCTGGCTTGGCGATCGAGAAGGGCAGAACCGGCCAAGTCTTTGTTTCACATTCATATCAAGAACGAACAGGAAGAAATCTGCAACTTCAGAGTGCTTCTGTTCTGCTTGACCTACAAATATCGCTTCATAATGCAAAATCGTATCTTTTTTTACACAAATTTCCTCGAAATTTTGGTTGTGTCTCTGGAATGGTTACGCTAGAAAACTCTTGTGACTGTGGCGGCGTGGAGAGCAGACACGCTAGGGGGCCGAAACCCTGAATGACGCTGCCCCCATGGTTCGGCATGGGGACATAAGACGGCGGATGAACCGTCCTCCGTCAGCCGGAGTAGCGACCGGCCCACAGTCTCTCACCCGCCAGCAATGGCGGGCCGGCGGATCGCCTGGTGGCCAGGGGTAAAACCCGATGCCACCGGGCGATCTCCGCTTTCCGGTGGCCGCCAGTCCGGCGTGGCGAGAGGCGGGGCGCGCCGTGGGTTTGTCACGTGGCGGAAGGCCCTCTATCTGCTCGCGGGCCAGCCCCTTCTTCCGGATAGACATGTCCCATCCCGACCCTCGGGCTTCTTCGTCGAGCCCAGCGCCCTTGACCGGTTTGATGGCCGCGCCGGAGGGAAGCGGGGTCAGCGTCCTCACCCTGGCGAAAGGGCGCCGGGCCCATCTGAGGAACCTGCTGGAAGGCCTGTCGCGTGGCACCCGCCTGCCGGAGGAATGCATTCTCGTGGACATGGACGAGATGCCGGTCCCGTTGCCGACCGTGCCCTTCACTTTGCGGCATCTCCACCATCCGTCCCGGGGCCTGCCTCTGGCCGAGGCCCGCAATCGCGCCGCGCACGCGGCGCGGCAGCCGGTGCTGGTCTTTCTCGACGTGGACTGCATCCCGGCCGCCGGGCTGGTGGAGGCCCTGGCGCGGGACGCCCTGGCACATGATGCCCTGATCTGCTGCGAGATCCGCTACCTGCCCGCCGGGGCGACGCCCGGGGATGCGGCGTGGGAGGAGAGCCGGCTCCTGGCCCAGGGCCTGCGCCACACGGTCCGGCATTTTCCCGAAAGCGGCATCCGGCCCGAATCCAATACCGGCCTGTTCTGGTCGCTCTGCTTCGCGGTCCGGCGCGACACCTTCCTGCGGCTCGGCGGCTTCGACGAGGCCTATGCGGGCTATGGGGCGGAGGACACGGATTTCGCCTTCCGGGCCCGGGATGCTGGGGTGGGGCTTCTCTTCACCGCCTCCACGCTGGCCTTCCACCAGCACCACACGGTCTACGATCCGCCGTTGCAGCATTTCGGGGACATCCTGCGCAACGCGGCGCTTTTCCGGGAGCGCCACGGCTTCTGGCCAATGGACGGGTGGCTGGCCGATTTCGCGCGGCTCGGCCTGATCGAGCCGCCTGGCGAAGGGCCGTTGCGCGTCCTGCGCCATCCGGCGGCCGCGGAGATCGCCCGGGCCGCCTGCGGGCCCGACCGGGCTTACTGACCGGGCCCTGCCGAGGCCAGGGCGCGGGGCTTCCGGCTCTTCGCGGCCCGGGACCGCCGAGGCGGCCTCCAGGCCGGAAGCGTCAGTCCTGGGCCTTCTTCAGCTCCTTGAGGCCCACGGAGCCCTTCTGGCTGGAGAAGGTCAGGGACTCCTCGCCACCCTGGCTTTGCGACACGCCATGGATCTCGTGATCGCCGCTGTCGTAGAGGGTGACTTCGCCGTCCTTCTCCACGGCCAAGCGGTGCGCGTCGGGAAAGAAGGCGTAGCGCAGCCCGTTCTGCCCGCCGCTGGAGGAGGGCTGGCCAAGCTTCTCCGGCCACCACGGCTTCGTCGCCTCCATGGGCTTCATCGGCTTCATGGGTTCCATGGGTTTCATCGGTTCCATGCCGTCCTGTCCTTCCGTGCCGCGCCGGAATGGCGGCGGTCATTCCGCTTGAGAACCCTCCGGGTCCCGGCCGGTTTCGGCGGAGCGGTTGCGGAAGCTGGCATTGCCGAGGCCGGTGCCGATGGTCAGCACCCCCCAGCGCGTGACATCACGCATCGCCGGGGCCTCGCTCATCCCCTGGGCCACCGCGTCGTTGTGCATCAGGAAGCGGGCCTCGCCGCCGCCGATCCTGGGGACCAGCTTCGCCAGGGCGGCGGGCAGGCTGAAGCCGCGATCCTCCTCCCAGTCGCCGCCGGGCAGGTTCTGGCCGCCGCGCTCGATATGCCCTTCCTCGTCGATCAGGCCGGGGCAGCTGATCCCGACCACCGGGGCGAGGCGCAGCCCGGCATGGATCGCCGCATGGGACAGGTCGTGCAGCATGGTGGCGAGGCCGCGCACGGCGTCGTCGCGGTCCGGCTGGTCCGCGGCGTGCTTCCAGAGGCGGGAGGCCCAGACCTGGTCCCGGGCCGGGTCGCGGGGTCCGCAGCCGGCCAGCCGTACCACGCCCGCGCGCAGGTTCGTCCCGCCGATATCCACCGCCAGGAAGGCGTCGCGCCCTTCCAGGGCTTCGGCGGGCAGCATGTGGCGCCAGCCGAGCAGTCCCGCCTCGTCGGGATCGTGCCCGATCGGATGCAGGGAGACCTTGTGCCCGGCCTCCAGCAGCCGCACCGCCGCCCGGCCGATGGCGAGGCGTCCCAGCAGGCCGGCACTGAAGCCGCCGCCGATCACCAGGGCTTCCACGCCCTTCCAGTCCGGCAGGGCGAGGAAGCGGGCGATGACCTCCGCGAGCGCGGAGGAGAAATCCTCGATGGCGGCCAGCAGGATGCCCATCTCCAGCGGGCTGCCTTCCTCCAGCGCCCGTTCGAGCCGTGCCTTGCCCAGTTCGGCGAGGCTCTGGCCAGGCCAGGGGTCCGCCGCGCGGTGGCGCCAGTCCTCCAGCCGCTCCAGAAAGGCGTCGCGCCGGGCACGGTCGCCGATGAAGCCTCCACCCTCCTTCAGCTCGGCATTGTAGCCCCTGACGGATACCCCCGGCAGTTTGCGCGCGCCGTGACGGAGGGCGGGGGCGGGCTGGCCGTCCGGGCCGTCGTCGCCCGTCCCGGAGGAGGCGCTGGGGGTGCCATGGAGCATTGTTCATCCGGCGGAGGTGTCTCCGGTAACGCCGCGGACGGCACGGCTGTTGCCACAAAGGGCGCCTGCGGACCGGGCCGCGTGCCGCGGGATGGGCACGGTGCCGTGGGAGCGCGCGCCGTGGGCCGGGTATGGGGAGCCGGGCATGCGGACCCGGGCGCGGGGATCGGGCGCAGGGAACCATCCGGCGTCCCTGTCGTTGATGCGGTCGGGCCGCGATATTCCTGGCCTTCCGCGACGCCGCGGCAGATCGGGGGGCATGTCCGGCCAGCGGCGCGACGGCCCTGCTTCCTGTCCCGGCACGCGGTGCCCAAGGCGGAAGGGGTGCTATATGAAGATTGCGATCATCTCGCATCTGAAGTTTCCGATCGCCGAGCCGTTTTCGGGCGGGCTGGAGATGCACACGCATCTGCTGGCCCGGCACCTGCAACGCCGCGGACACGAGGTGACGCTTCTGGCGGCGGAAGGCTCCGATGCCAGGCTGGGGCTGGAGGCCGTCTGTCCGCCCACCGGCGTGCCGGGCCCCAACCCGGTGGAGGTCGAGCAGGTGGCGCTGGCCGAGCACACCGCCTATCGCCGCATCGTGGAGCGCCTGCAGGACGGCGGCTTCGACATCGTCCACAACAACTCGCTGCACTATCTGCCGCTGACCATGTCTGGGCGCTTCGGCGCCCCGGTGGTCACCACCCTGCACACGCCGCCTTTCCTGGAGCTGGAGAACGGGGTGCTGGACCGGGAGGACCGGGACATGCCCTTCATCGCGGTCTCGGAGGCGGTGCGGAAGATGTGGGAGACCGTGCTGCCGGTGACCTCGGTGATCGGCAATGGCATAGACCTGGATCTCTTCACCCCCGTCATGACCCCGGCCGAGCCGCCGCACGCCATCTGGTTCGGCCGGCTGGTGCCGGAGAAGGGGCCGCACCTTGCCATCCAGGCGGCACGGCTGGCGGGCATGCCGCTGCGCTTCGCCGGCCCTGTCAGCGACCTCGACTACTGGCGGGACTGCATCCAGCCGCTGCTGGGGGAGGGAGTGACCTATCTCGGCCATCTCGACCACCGGCGACTGGCACATGCCGTGGGGCAGGCGGCGGTGGCGCTCTGCACTCCGCGCTGGGAGGAGCCCTATGGCCTCGTGGTCGCCGAGGCGCTGGCCTGCGGCACGCCGGTGGCGGGCTTCGCGCGCGGCGCCCTGCCTGACATCACCGACCCGCGTTCCGGAAGGCTGGCCCCGGCCGACGACGTGGAGGCGCTGGCCCGCATCATCCCGGAGGCCGGCCGCCTGTCCCGCGCCGACTGCCGCCACCGCGCGGAGGTCTTCTGCGATGCGCGGGTGATGGTGGACCGGTACGAGGCCCTGTACCGGGACACGATCCTGCGCCATAGGCAGGCCGAGATGGCGGGCCGGTCCGGCCGGAACGGAGTCCGGATGGATTCCCGCCGCGACGGCTCGCCGGACGAAGGCATCGCACGCAGCCAGGCCACGTGATCCAGATCCCCGACCCGCTTTCCCTCGACCGCTGCGTCGTCTGTGTCCCCGCCCGCAACGAGGCGGTGGCGCTGCCCCGGCTGGTGGCCGCGCTGGCGCGGCAGGAGCTGTGCCGCGACGGCGGGCGGCTGCGGCTGGTGGTGGCCGCCAACAACTGCACGGACGGGACGGTCCCGGTGCTGCGGGGGCTGGCGACGCGCTATCCGGCGCTGCGCCTCCATGTGCTGGAGCTTTCCCTGCCGCCGGAGACGGCCCATGTCGGCGTCGCGCGGGCCCGTGCCATGGCCGGGGGCGCGGCCTGGCTGCGCGAGGAAGGCGTCGAGGACGGCATCCTGCTGGGCACCGATGCCGACACGCGGCCGCCGCCGCACTGGGTGGCGGCCAACCTGGCCGCGCTGGCGGGGGCGGATTGCGTGGGCGGCCGCATCGTCATCGAGGACAGCGGGGAGAACCCGGCGCCCGGCTGGCTGCGGATGATGCGGGAGCGGGTGGATGCCTACTGGTCGGCGGTGCGCGAACTGGCGCACGCGATCGATCCCCTGCCGCACGACCCGCCGCCGCGCCATGGCGACCATACCGGGGCGAGCCTCGCCCTGCCGGTCCGCTGGTACGAAGCCGCCGGCGGGGTGCCACCCCTGCCGGTGGGGGAGGACAACGCGCTGGTCGCGGCGGTGGAGCGTGCGGGCGGGCGGCTGCGCCACGCGCCGGATGTCTGGGTCGAGGTTTCCGCCCGGCAGGAGGGGCGCGCCAGCGGCGGCATGGCGGGCGAGATGCTGTCTCTTGATCACATCTACGCACAGCTCCACCGTAAGGCGA